>NZ_DFRA01000052.1:0-14798 GCF_002378465.1 Empedobacter sp. UBA3475
CCTTACCCGAGTCCTCGGTTTATTACAAACAAGTCTGTTTTTAATTGTTTGTACATTGATAATTATAAAATCAACCTTTACTTTTTGCTTTGTGAATATCTTATGATAGATAAGCTACTGTTTATACAAAGCATACCTATATAGAAAAAGGAAAATAATCAAAAACCCGATTAACATCTTCTATTAATCGGGTAAAATTTAGTGTGAAATATAAGATTTGGTTAGATTCTTCTTAATTCAATTCAGCAACAATTTCGCGCCATTGCTCCAATTCAGGAATACCTGGTTTTCTTTTCCCAAAGAATTGAACAATAATTTCTCCTTTATCGTTAAATACCTCAATCGCTGTTACGATACCGTCTTCAGTAGGTTTTCTAACAATCCAAGTCGAGGCAATTTTTGACATATCCAAGTGCATATTAAAATCTGGATCCAAAATATTGAACCAGTTTTCGTGCCACATCGTACGTTTAATTTCACCTGTATGAATCTGAATATTTCCTTTGTTTCCTGTGAAAACCATGATTGGTGTTTGCAATTCGGCAGATTTTTCTAAGAATTGAACAATTGCTTCATTTGAAATTTGTTTTGCATGATAATCTGTCGGAGCCAAACGCAACGCTTGTGTACGTGTAACTCCGAATTTGCGTAACATTGTAAAGAAATTGTGCGTGTCTTTCAACTCAACCCAAGCTTGTTGAAAACCTTCAACATCAATCTCGTTATCAGATTTTTCTGTAACATTATTTTCGATGATTTCTGTTGCAGGAATTGCTTGTTGTTCTTCGTCTTTGTATTTCTCAACCAATGCATCAAATGCTTCTACATTGCTTTGCGGAACCAAATATATTTTGTGAATTGCTTCACCATCTTTTCCGAAAAATTGTAAACTTTTGCGTTCTCCATGTTCAGATTTTTCTACAACTGCAAAAGCGGTTTTCCAATGATTCAAGAAAATTCGCATATCAATATCTTCCCCAACAAAAAGTTGTGCGTGAGGTGAAGAAAAATCAGGATTTAGGTAAATACCTTTGCGTTCGTGTACACATTCGTTGTTGCGCGTCAAAGCCATCACTTTTCCAAGTGATTCTATTTCTTGTAAAATCGCAGCAAATTCAGGTTTTAATTTTGTAACATTATCGCCTAATTGTGTTGCTAAAAGTTCCATTTCGCTAACGCCAAGTTCTTTCGCTGCGTTACGTATTCTAATTTTAGGTTGATTTGCTTTCAAATCTTTCCATTGTTGTTTTAAATCTGTAAGTGTGTTCATTGTAATTGTTTTTTTACCGAATAAAATAAGTGGTTTTTGGTCGATTGGATTTTTACAAATGGTACAAGGAAATCTATAAATTTTGGAAATGATTTCTGGTCGGAAAACCTTTTCTGGACTATCTTGATAAACAATTTTTCCTTTGTTCATCAAGATCACTTCATCAGCAAACTGAGAAGCCAAATTAAGGTCGTGCATCACCAAAATTACTAAGTTTCCTTTTTGTTTAAAATCATTCAGAATTTCTAACAAATTAAATTGATGAGAAACGTCCAAATTATTCAAAGGTTCGTCTAATAATAGTAGTTTTTGATTGACTTCATTCTCCAATTGCACAAAAACGCGCGCCAAATGTACACGCTGTTTTTCGCCACCAGAAAGATGAATGTAATCCCTGTCTTTTAAATGATTGATATCGGTTTTGGTCATCCAATAATCAACAGCATCGATGTCTTGTTGTTGAGGTGAATTTTGGAAATATGGATAACGTCCCATCAGCGCAACTTCCTTCACTGTTAGTGGAATATCAGTTGGTTGATGTTGCGAAAATTTAGCTTTATGTTGCGGTAAATCTTCTTTTTTCCAATTTTTTAAGGCAATGTCTTTTAGTCGAATTAGGTTAGCATTTGGTTCAATTTCATTCGCGATATAGCTCAATAAAGACGATTTTCCAGCACCGTTTGGTCCAACGATTGCAATCATTTTTCCTACTTTTGCATCAAACGAAATCGTATCTAAGATCTTGAATGATTTGTGTTGATAATTAATATTTTCTACCGCTAACATTACAATGATTTTTTATAATTCATTAAAATTGAAATAAAAACTGGCGCTCCCATTAATGAAGTTAAAATTCCGATTGGAATTTCGGATGGAGCAACTAATGTTCGACTAATTGTATCTGCAACAATGACTAATATCGCGCCTAAGAATGCAGATAATGGAAGAATTATCACATAATTTGATTTGAAGACTAATCGTAAAATATAGGGAACGATTAACCCTACAAATCCGATTGTTCCTGTAAAAGAAACAATTGTACCAACCAATAAAGCTGAAAAAACGATGATTTGTTTTTTTGTTTTCTCGACATTAATTCCCAAATGTTCAGCATCTTTTTCGCCCAACATCATCGCGTTTAATATTTTTCCTTTTCCAATTAAAAAGTAAAAACTGATGCTAATAACAATTCCTAAAATTAAGATTTTGTCCCAGTTAGCACTTGCAATGCTACCTAATGTCCAAAATGTTAGATTGCGTAATTCTTCTTCTGTAGATAGATATGTTAAAAGTCCTGTTGCAGAACCGCAAAGCGCAGAAATTGCAACACCAGCCAATAACAAAATGGTGATATTTGTTTTTTGATGATGCGAAGAAATTTTATACACAAAAACTGTGGAACACATAGCGCCGACAAATGCCATCAAACTAAGCAATGAGTAATGGATAATTTCTGGAACAAAATCTTTGATATATCCTCCCAAAACAATCGTAATTGCAGCAAATAAAATACTTCCTGATGTAATCCCAATCAAGTCTGGAGATGCCAATGGATTTTTGAAAATACCTTGTAGACAAGTTCCTGCAACTGCCAAACCAGCACCTACCAAAATAGACATAATAATACGTGGTAATCGTAAATCGAAAAGCACATAATAATCGCTGTCGTTGATAGCAGTTCTATTGGTAATCGCTTTATTGATGATGGATAGGATGGATTCGTTAAATTGATAAACACCCAAGAATAATGCAAGAATTGCAAGACCAAAGATGCTTAAACTTAACAAAGAAAGATGTATTCTGATTTGCGGATACATATTGTTTTAGACTTTTTTATTTTTGAAGTAATTGATTTAATTGCGCTGCTGCTTGCCCGACACGTGGTCCAAATCCAGAAACCAATTGACCATCCATCGCGATGATTTTTTTGTTTTTTCCTGCATTTGTAGAAGCTACACCTTCTAATTTTAATACGCCGTCAACGCCACCAATACTTTCTAAGCCTTTGTCAAACATCAAAATATAATCAGGATTTGATTTTACAACTGCTTCTGGTGTTAATGGTTTGAAATCTTCAAATTCTGTAATGGCATTTTGTCCACCAGCAATTCCAATAATTTTTTCCATTGGTGTGTTTGTTCCAGCAACCATCAAATTTCCTGCTCCACGAGCGTAAATGAACAATACTTTTGGTTTTGTAGCCAAAGGTTTTACAGCTTTTAAATCTGTATCAATTTTAGTAGTAATAGCATCAAAATCTTGTTTATTTAGAGAAGTTGCAACCGTTTTTACTAACTCTTTCGTTCCTTCAACTGAATAATCTTGTTTTACAATTTCAGTCTGAATTCCAGCATTTTTTAGTTGTGCAATTTGTTCTGGATTCAAGTCTTTATCCGTTGCATATACTTTTGTTGGTTTCAAAGCCAATAAAGCCTCGATTGACAAAGAACGAGTATGTCCCAAATCTGTCGCTTTTTCCTTTACAGAAGTAGGGTAAGTACTTGTTACATCAACACCAACAAGGTTATTTTCTTCTCCTAAATCAGCTAAAATTTCAGTAATCGCTCCATTTAAAGAAACAATTTTTTCTTTCGAAATAGTATTCTCTGTTTTTACTTCTTCAGTCGATTCATTTTTTGCTTCTTTATTCGTGCAGCTTGCTAATAGCGCTAAGATTGCAGTAGAAATAAATAGTTTTTTCATTATTATTTGTATTAAGTCTAAATTAAAATACAAATATTAGGAAAAAGATTTAGTTAGGCAATATTTATTTAGAATAATTTAAAATAAATATTGTGATTATAGATAACTGATTAATTGATAATGATTTTATTTGAAGGTTTGTTGCTAACAAAAAAAAGAATGTGATGTTGAAACGAGTTCAACATGGCGATGATTTGTTTTAAATAAATGAATATTTCCTCTCTTGAAAGGTGATAAGTGGAGCGTAAACAATAATTATTAAAGTACCTAAACTTTTAAAATTCCTCTAAAACAACGAGCTGCATAATAAGATTGTGCGCCGTTGTGATAAATAAAAACAGTTCCGTAACGATAATCGCCAAATATAGCACCGCCTAATTCTCTAATTTTTTCAGGTGTTTTTAACCAACTTGAGGTTTTTTGATCGACAATTTCTACAGCTTGCAAGAAACGATATTCTTCTTCGGTCAATAATTCAATTTTCATGCTTTTTGCAACATCTATCGCATTATTTTTTGGTTGATGTTCTTTGCGAGACGTCTGTCCTTCGTAATCATACGCCAAACTTCTACGCTCTTTCGGACTTTCTGCCGAACAATCTACAATATAATACTCGTCTGTTTTATCCTCATAAAAAATAACATCAGGTTCACCACCAGTGATTTCCATTTGATGCAAAGACCAAATTTTTTCAGGTTGATTAATGATTTTCTCTTCAATTTTTAGCCAATCCAAATCTTGATGTCTGTGCATATTTTTCTCAAAACGCTCTTTCAAAATTTGAATGCAGTTATTTTGTTCTGACGGAGTTAGTTCTTTTTGAGGCATTTATTTATTTTTTGATTTTTCTTGTAATATTTGAATGGCACCACTAGCCGAATTAAGAGATAATTGAACGTAAATATTATCTCCTTTCGCACTTCTAATGGCATAAACTCTTACAGGTTCGTTCCAATAATCAATAGAACCTTCTTCGCCTAAAGTTTTATCATTATTGTTAAGATAGTCAGTTTGTTCATTTGTCAACTTTCCATTAAAAATTAAAACACCACCAAGTTTTTTTATATTATCATCAAAGTTTTGAGTAATTTCTTCAACAGACCAATCTTTTGTATCATTATCTTTTTTGCTTAAAAATGCTTTAAAAGTTTTACCAGTTAATTTGACAAAATCATTTTTCTTACCAATAGGGAAATAGATTTCACCAGTTTCATTTTCTAATGGAGAGTTAGTAAATTTCACATTTTCAGGAATTCCAATATGTGGAAATTCTCCAAATTCACTGAAGTTTACATTAGAAACTGGAATGTTTTCTATATTAAATGAATCAGAATTATGATCTGTTTCATTTTTGACTTGTTTATTCGTATTTGTAATTTCTTCTTTTTTTGAACATGAAAAAATAGAACATAAAATTATTGTAAGAATAAATGTTAGAGTTTTGGTAGCTTTCATTTTAAGTGATTTTATTATTATCAAATATATTCAAAAAACAGATGATTTTGGTAATTCATTTATCAAGAATAGGTTAATGAAAAATGATTAATCTGAAAATTATATATATCATCTTCCAAATTGTATAATCTTTTGAAATGAAGTTGTACGAAATTTGTAACATAAGATTTTGTAAATTTAAGTGGATTAAATCGCTCAATTTCGAAGAATATATTATGGAAAATACAAGTAAATTATTTATAAAAAATATGGTTTGTCATCGCTGTAAAGTAGTGGTTGGACGAATTTTGAAGATGAATAACATCGAAACAAATCATATCGAATTGGGAGAAGTTGAATTGAAAAATCCGATTGATGCTGATCAATTAGAATTGGTTCGAAATGAATTGGAAGAAGTTGGTTTTGAATTAATCGATGATAAACGCAGTAAGTTGATTGAACAAATCAAAACATTGATTATTCAATTGGTTCATCAAGAAAATAACGAACTGAAAGTCAATTTATCTGATTATTTGAGCGAACAAACGAAGTTAGATTATAAATATATTTCGAATCTTTTTTCGGAAATGGAAGGGCAAACAATTGAGAAATATTTTATTCAACAAAAGATAGAAAAAGTCAAAGAATTAATGATTTATGATGAATTATCGTTGAGTGAAATAGCATTTCAATTGAATTATTCGAGTGTAGCACATCTTAGTGCACAATTCAAAAAAGTAACTGGTTTAACGCCTTCTGTTTTTAAACAATTGAGCAAACATACGCGTCGACCAATTGATAAAATCTAAATTAAAAATCATGAAAAAGTATAGTTTTTTAATCATCGGAAGTTTTCTTGCTTTTGCTGCAAATGCACAATTTAAAAATCAAGAAACCAAACAATTTCAAGTGAAAGGAAGTTGTGCAAATGCAAAAGAATTAATTGAAAAAGCAGGAAATCAACCTCGAATTTCGAAAGTAGATTTTGACACAACGACTCAAACAGCTTCGATTTCATATAATAAAGCAAAAACAAATTCGAACGAAATCTTGAAAAATATTGCGCTAGCAGGTTTTGATAACTCAGAGTATATGGCGCCTGATGAAGCTTATGCAAAATTGGAAAAAGATTGTCAATATTCTCGGGATAAAAAAATGTTGATGAACCATCAAGAAATGGATCATTCTACTCATAATCAAACTGAAGCTTCTCAACAAAAAAATCAATTGTCACAAGTTTTTGATACTTACTTTTCGTTGAAAGATGCTTTTGTAAAAGCAAATGAAAGTGAAATTTCGAAACAAATTACAGCATTTACTAAATCAATTTCTACTGTAGAAATGGGTAAACTTTCGCATGAATTGCATATGGTTTGGATGGAAGTTTTGAATGATTTAGAAACAACTTCGAAGCAATTATCGCAAGAAAAAAATATTGAAAAACAACGTACAACTTTTGCAAAATTATCAGCGCGAATGTACAAATTAGCTCAAAAAACAAATCTTGGATATACAGTTTATTATCAAAATTGTCCAATGTTTAACGGCGGTTCGAATTGGTTGAGTAAAGAATCAGATATTAAAAATCCTTTCTACGGAAATATGATGTTGACATGCGGAAGCACAGTTGAAACATTGAAATAATAATTAAAAAATAGAATGAAAATGAAGAATTTAAAGATAGTTTTAGGTGTTTCAATATTAAGTGTTTTTGCATTAATATCTTGTCAAAATAAAACAGAAGAACCAACAGTTACTGTTCATGAAGAACAGATGTCAGATATGATGCAACCTTCGCAAACAACGGCTTACAATGTTGGAGATAAGGTTCCGAATAAGCAAGTTTGTATGGTGAACAATGCATATATGGGCAAAGATCAGTTCGAAGTTCCTTATGATGGAAAAACCTATTATGGATGTTGTAAGATGTGTGTAGAAAGAATTCCGAATGATGAAACTGCGCGTAAAGCAAAAGATCCTTTTACAGGAAAAGAGATTGATAAAGCAAATGCGTATATCGTTTTGAAAGATCAGCAAGGAAATGTTGATTATTTCGAAAACGAGGAGAATTATAAGAAGTTTAGTCAGTTATAATAAATCATTCACATGAGGAAATTACTTTTTTTACTTTTAGTTCCTTCGACGATTGCTTTACAGGCTCAAAAACGTGTAGAATATGATTTATATGTACGTGATACTATTGTTAATTTTTCTGGAAAAGAGAAAAGAGCAATCTCAGTAAATGGTCAAATTCCGATGCCTACTTTAGAGTTTACGGAAGGCGATACAGCGGTAATTCGAGTACATAATAAATTGAATGAAGATACTTCGTTGCATTGGCACGGCGTGTGGTTGCCGAATAAGGAAGATGGAGTTCCGATGTTGACGCAGATGGGAATCAAACCTGGTGAAACGTACACGTATTCATTTCCGATTATTCAGAACGGAACGCATTGGTACCACAGTCATTCGGGGTATCAAGAACAAATCGGGATGTACGGTTCGATGATTTTGAAGAAACGCGAAAACGATCCAACTTTCCGAAAAGGAATTGATGATTTACCTACAATTCCTGTGATGTTGAGCGAATGGACTGATTTGAAACCTGAAAATATTCAGCGAATGTTGCACAATGCAAACGATTGGGCGGGAATCAAAAAAGGTTCTACGCAAAGTTATGCTGAAGCAATTCGTGAAGGTCATTTCAAAACAAAAATTACCAGCGAATGGAAACGTATGCTGGCAATGGATGTAAGCGATGTTTATTACGAAAAATTCTTGATAAATGCGCAGAATGAAAGTCAACTGAAACAATTCAAAGCTGGTGATAAAGTACGTTTACGAATTTCGAACGGTGGTGCATCCACTTATTTTTGGTTGCGTTATGCAGGTGGCAAAATTACGGTTGTAGCAAATGATGGAAATGACGTAGAACCTTTAGAGGTTGATCGTTTGATTATTGGCGTTTCCGAAACCTATGATGTGGTGGTGACGGTTCCTGAAGGTGGTTTGTCGTATGAATTTCAGGCAACTTCTGAGGATAGAACGGGTTCGGCTTCGTTGTTCATTGGTGAAGGAAAGAAACAATTGATGGAACCACTTCAGAAATTGAAGTATTTTGAAGGAATGAAGATGATGAACGACATGATGAATATGAACGGAACAATGAACGATATGGGAATGAAAATGAGCTTACAGCAAATGGACATGAACACTGTGATGTATCCTGAAATTTCTGGCGAAGCGAAAAAGAAATCTAAAAAATCAAAGAAAGATTCTGTTGAAAATCATTCAGAAATGGTTGAAATGGATCATTCTTCGCATGGAAATACATCCTCAAACATTACCACTTTAAATTATGGAATGCTGAAAGCGCCTGAAAACACAACACTTCCGAAAGATGCTCCAATAAAAGAAATGCGTTTCGAATTAACAGGAAATATGAATCGTTATGTGTGGAGTATGGATAACAAAGTGTTTTCGGAATCGGATAAAATTCTAGTGAAAAAAGGTGAAATTCTGCGTATTACCTTATATAATAATTCGATGATGCGCCATCCGATGCATTTACATGGTTTCGATTTCCGTGTTATCAATAAAAATGGTGAATATTCTCCGCTGAAAAACGTGTTGGATATTATGCCGATGGAAACAAATGTCATCGAATTTGAGGCAAATACAGAAGGTGATTGGTTTTTCCATTGTCATATTTTGTATCACATGATGGGCGGAATGAATCGCGTTTTTGAGGTTGGAGATTATCAAAATCCTAATTTACCAAATAAAAAACATGCCTATAAAATGTTGCAAATGGAAAGTAACATGAAGCATGTTATGGTAGAAAATGATTTCGCTACAAATGGTTTAGATGGTATGTTGATGGTGCAAGATGCACGTTGGGCTTTTACTTCGGAGTGGGGAATTGGTTACAAACCAGAACATGGTTATGAAGTAGAAACACATTTGGGACGTTTTATCGATCGAAATCAATGGTTTCAAGTTTTTGTAGGATTTGATTGGAATCAACACAAAATGTTAGCCGAACACGGAAATGTAGAGAAGAATATTTTTGGTCAAAAAACTAATCGAAACAAGGGCTTATTCAGTGCTGGTTTTGTGTATAAATTACCAATGTTAATTGATTTCCAGACTGAAATTTATCACACAGGAAAAGTTCGTTTGCAACTGATGAGAGAGGATATTCCAATTTCAAAACGAGTTCGCGCTGGTTTTATGTGGAATACAGATAAAGAATATATGGGCGAGTTGAGCTATATCTTGAACAGAAATATGCACATCAGAACTCATTACGATAGCGATATGGGATTCGGTGTAGGATTGAGGTTAGTTTATTAGAAATATAAATAGTATAAAACATAAAAAGCTTCGAGAATTTTCTTGAAGCTTTTTGTTTTTAGATGATGTTGAATGATTAATCCATCGCTTTCAGTTCATTTAAGAAATCAACAATATCTTGTCCAGAATAATCCGCCATTCCCATTGTTGTATGTGCAATATTTCCTTTCTTGTCTAAAATAACTGTTGTTGGTAACGAACCATTAAAAAACTCAGTAGGAATAGATGAATTTGGATAAACTACAGGCAACGATAAATTTTTACGTTCCATAAATTTTGCTACTTTATCACGTTTTCCTTCTACTTCAACCGTCAAAATAACGATTTCGTTATCATCTTTTACTTTATCATAAAGTTTTTGAATTGATGGCATTTCCGCGATACAAGGCGGACACCAAGTTGCCCAAAAATTCATGAAAACAACTTTACCTTTTAAATCCTCCATGTTGATTGCTTTTCCGTCAGCATACACCATTTCGAACGTATAATTTGCTTCAGATTTTGGTTGAGTTGTTGGTTCAATTTTTTCTAATTTCGGTTCAAATAAGCCTAATTTCATTAAACCTTGTTGCATCATTGCTTTAGCTTCTGGCACAAAAAGTAAGACCAAAGCCAGCGCACCTATGATAATTGTTGAATAATTTCTTTTTAACATTGCTATAAATTTGTTATTGTTTGTTCCCATTGTAATCCGCTTATATCGGTTAAAACTACTTTGTGAATTTTGTCTGAAATATCAAAATTCAGATTTGCTTTCGCTCCCAAAGGTAACACCAAACTGTGTTTGTGCGGTGTAACTTTTGATACATAATAATTCGAAATTTGTTGTTTGTCCAAATTAGATAACTCTTGCATATCCAAACTTTCAATTATTTCATTTTGATGATTATGAAAATCAATTTGGATTAAAAAAGAGCCATAAACATCAGCGCCTTCTATTCGCATTACATCAAATGAAACCTTGTTTTGATATTGTTTCAAATTAGATATTTCCACTTTTGGTTTGACAGATTTATTGTGTAAAGTCCCGTAAACTCCACCATGAAAAACCTGATTTGTAAACAAAGTAACGAATAAAATAAAAAAACTAAAACCTACAAAATAAGGTCTATACTTTTTGATTGAAATTGAATTCCAATTATTTTCTTGTTGAATAAATTGATTTTTATTGAAAAAATAATCCAACGAAATTTTTCCTGAACCAGCCTGAAATAGCGTAAAACCTCCAGCTAATCCTAAAACACCAATTTGCCATTCATCCAGACAAGTTGTACCAATCCAGCCGGAACCAAGTAAAATTCCTATTGCCAAAAAGAAAACGGCTATACTCATGATTCGTGTTTTGTAACCAAGCATTAAGAGTAAGCCTACAACGCCTTCTACAATGGTGAAAATCCACATGTTCCAAAGTAAGGCTTCAGGATTTTCGACTAAATATTGAATAAGTGGTTTGATGAAAAGGGCATTTGGTAAAAAATGATTGAATTTTTCGCCAATATAACCCGCAGCTTCTGGATCGAGTTTATTTTCTAAAATTAAACGCCTCCAAAAGGCAGAAAAGTACGTCCAACCAATGACTAAACGTAACGCCAATACAGCATTACCCATTGATAAAACAGATTTATTTTGCATGAATTTTTATATAAGTGATTGAATATTGTTGTCTAAATTAATTGTGAAAAATTAAGACATCAACGAATACTTCAATTGCTTATACAACAGATAAAAAGGTATTTTTGGTGATTGAATTTCATTTCGATCAATATCTTCTTCGATTAATGAAGAACGTGCTAACCCAATGAAATGAATAGATGAATCTGGTAAATCAAAATTCGGAGTATCAAGATTTTTTGTCGATTTTTTAATCGTTTCAAACTTGACAACCGAACATGAATTTGAATGATTTTGATTAATTTTGACTTGAGAAGTTTTCGTTTGATGAACATTTTCTACGTCCAAAATCGTATGAATAGAAGCTTTAATGCTACATGGTGTAAGTAGCACAAAAATTGAAGAGATGATTAAAACGAAACTTCTAAAATTCATGGAACGAAACTAATCATTAATTTTCAATAAAAACCAATTCACAATTAAACTTTAAGAAATTATTAGAATTTCTATCTTTGTCTTGATGAAAGAAAAACCACTATTTTTTGTTTTAATAATTCTGACACTTTTACTTTTTGTTTTGAGTTTAAGCGTTGGAAAAGTCTCGATTTTTTTCACCGAAATTTTTAATGTATTTTCTGGTCAATCAGACGAAATGTTGCACAATCTTGTGCTCAATTTTCGTTTACCAAAATCATTAACAGCTTTATTGGTTGGTATTTCGTTGCCGATTTCAGGTTTTTTGATGCAAGAATTATTCAAAAATCCGTTGGCAGAACCTTCTGTTTTGGGAATAACTTCGATGGCAAGTTTAGGCGTTGCGATTGTGATTTTTCTTTTTTCGATGATTGGTTTAGGAGAATTTCTCAATAATCCTTGGATTACAATTATTGCTTCATTTTTAGGTGCAATTGTCGCCTTGTTTTTAGTGATTTCGTTATCATTTCGTATCAAATCATCTGCCTCTTTGGTGATTATAGGATTTATGATTGCAGGTTTAGCGGGCGCATTAATTGGCATGATGCAATATTTTGCTCCTTCCGATAAAATTAAAGCCTATTTAGTTTGGGGATTCGGTTCGTTGAGCGGTTTATCGTGGGAACAATTAGGCGTTTTTGGTTTATTTGTTTTGAGCGGAATTATTGTTTCATTATTTACTTTACGAGGAATTACAGCCTTATTATTAGGTGAAAAATATGCACAATCTTTAGGGATTAATATCAAAAAATTACGTTTTACAATTTTAATTTCAACAGCTTTATTAACGGCTTCAGCAACGGCTTTTGCAGGTCCAATTAGTTTTATTGGATTGGCAGTTCCACATATTTGTAGAACATTGTTACGAACAGGTGATATGAAAATTTTGTACCGATGGATTTTCGTTTCAGGTATATTTTTCATGTTATTATTCTCGATTTTGACCGAAGTTTTTCCGTTCGGAACGTTACCGATTAATATCATTACCGCGTTGTTTGGAGCTCCAATTGTCATTAGTATTTTGTTGAATAATAAAAACGAAGTGCGATGAAAAATACCATTTTGAAATTAGAAAATCTTTCGGTTGGATATGGTTCAAAAGAAATTGTTTCAACCATAAATGCGAGTATAAATTCGAATGAATTAGTTGCTTTTTTAGGTAAAAATGGTGCAGGAAAATCAACGTTGATTAATTCGATTTTAGGTTTTCAGAAAACACTGAATGGAGAAATTTATTTAGAAAATAATTCGATCAAAAAATTATCTTCTCAAGAAATTGCGCAGCAAATTGCAGTTGTTTTACCACGTTTGTCGATTGTTCCAAAAATTAAAGTTTCGGAATTGGTTGCGATGGGACGTTTGCCTTATCACAACGTTTTGAAAAAGATTTCTGAGGAAGAACAAAACCTAATTGATGAGGTTTTAGAATTGGTTGGAATTTCGAATTTGGCAAATCAATTTGCGAATGAAATCAGCGAAGGTCAATTGCAATTGGTGATGATTGCGCGCGCGTTGTGTCAAGATGCGAAATTGGTTATTTTGGATGAACCAACATCAAATTTAGATTTAGCGAATCAATATCGAATTTTCAATTTACTGAATGAGTTAAAATTGAAAACGGATAAATCATTTCTGATGATTACGCACGAAGTTGATTTTGCTTTAGAAAAAGCGGATAAAATTTGGTGGATTGAAAACGGAAATTTGTTTGAAAATATTCCAGAACAAATGGCTTTTGAACATCAAATTATTCAAAAATTATCCAACCAAAATTTAACGTATGATGAAAAAAATAATCGCTTTTCAACACAAAAATCATTTTCTAAAACGATTGGTGTAAAAGGAAATTCGGAATTGGCTTTTTGGGTAAAAAATGCCTTAATTCGAAATGGAATTTCTGTCGAAAATAATGCGGAAAATCATATTGAAATCACAGAAAATAACATCATCTTTGATGGAATAAAGTTTGAAACGATAGAAGAAATTGTAAATTTTGTACAACATTATGAAAAATATAATTGTAACGGGAGCGAGTAGAGGAATTGGTTTTGAATTGGCAAAACAACATTTGGAATTAGGAAATCGAGTGTTGACAGTCTCTCGAAATGTAGATAAATTGAAGGAATTAACAGCTTTTGCAAAAGAAAATCAATATCAGTTTATCGGTGTTGATTTGGCTAATTTTGATGAGATTTCAGAAGTTTTGAAAGCTGTGGAATCTTGGAATAAAGTAGATGTTTTGTACAATAATGCGGGAGTTTGTATCAACAAACCATTCATAGAAATGCAACAAGAGGATTTGTTAACTTCTTGGCAAATTAATTTTATAGCACCATACCGATTGATACAAGTTTTGATGCCAAAATTTGATACATCTTCTCATGTAGTTAATATTTCGACAATGGGAGCTGTACAAGGTTCAGTGAAATTTCCTGGTTTGTCTGTTTATTCGTCTTCAAAATCTGCAACGGTTAATTTGACTGAATTGTTAGCAGAGGAGTTGAATGAACTTGGACCAAGAATAAATGCAGTAGCTTTGGGAGCGGTACAAACAGAAATGTTAGAAGAAGCGTTTCCGGGATATATTGCGCCTTTACAACCAGATGAAATGGCCGAATATTTGGTAGATTTTGGATTGAATGGTTGGAAATATTTCAATGGAAAAATTCAACAAGCTTCTATTTCTACGCCTTAAGAAAAATAGAATTTAGATAAATTGTAAAAGTCGCTCTTGTGCGACTTTTTTTATATCTTGTAATAAATTAACATTTTATGAGATATTTAATCGCGATGATAGCTTTAATAGCTACGGTTTTTAGCTGCAAAAAACCTTGATTTTAATTATCAATGTACAAACAATTAAAAACAGACTTGTTTGTAATAAACCGAGGACTCGGGTAAGGTAAAACAACTATGTTTGTAATAAACTGAGGACTCGGGTAAGGATAAA
>NZ_DFRA01000022.1:0-6847 GCF_002378465.1 Empedobacter sp. UBA3475
TAGCTAAAATTACTGCACTTACTGTGGTTCAGTACATTAATAAAACATACTTTAATCGAAATATTAATAAGCTAAAAACTCAAATTATTTAAAATGCACAACGGGTTAGTATACTTTGTTTCTTTTATTATTCTTACTTTTTAAATATAAAATAAATGGAGTTAGTATTCCTGATATAATTGAAATTGGAAATATCCAAAATGGAAGTAAAATCCATAAAAAATAATATTCTAAAGTTTTATAAAAATTGAAAAAAGTAAAACCTTTTAAGTTTTGATTTTCAAAGATTTCATTTAATGATATGAAAAATAGTAAAAATGAAAATAACCAAAATATAAAACTATAAGTCTTTAAATATTTTATTTTACCTATTTTCTTGTTCATGAAAAAAATAGGTGAAATTGAAAAAATAAATATAATTGGAATGATGATGTAACCGATATATTTTTGAAAATCCATTATTAATAAGAATTAATTTATCCTAATATTAATTTTGAATAGTTTTAAAACTTAAAATTAATCTTTCCATTCAAGAAACGTCCTGTCAAATAATTTGGCATTGTGTAAACTGCACTCGAATTTACGTCGCGAATCCATGAATTACTGATTTCGTTTTTAATATCAAACACATTGAAAACATCTACACCAATCGAAATTTCTTTGAAATTACTCCAGAATGTTCCTTTTGATGGTTTCAATTCTTTTTGATTGATCAATTCTTTCACAAAACCAATGTCAACACGTTTGTAATCTGTCAACGTTGTTTGGTATTGGTAAGGATCTGCAAATTGTGGTGCTCCGTTTGGTAAACCAGAAGCATAAATCAAATTTACATTCACTTTGAAAGATGGTAAAAACTCCATATAATCTTGGAAAAATGCAGATAATTTGAAACGAGGATCTGTTGGTAATGGAATATTTCCTCTGTCATCAATATTTTGATAAGCTCGCGCATACGAAGCCGAGAACCAAGAATCTATACCAGGAACAAACTGCCCAAATAAACGCATATCAAGTCCATACGCATAACCTTTGGAGTTGTTATCTGCCGTATAACGAATTCTCACATTGTCTACATAATACGGATTCAAATCATTTAAGATTTTGTAATAAACCTCAGTTGTTAATTTGAACGGACGATCCATCCATTTGAATTCGTAATCGTTTCCAAATATAAAATGAATTGATTGTTGCGATTTTACTTTGTTATTCAAAGAACCATCTAAACGACGAATTTCGCGATAGAAGGGAGGTTGATAATAAATACCTGTCGAAAAACGGAACAACATATCGCTTTCCCAATCTGGTTTAACAGCGATTTGAGCACGAGGCGAAACAGTTGTTTCTTCGTTAAAATCCCAATAAGCTGCACGTACACCAGCGTTGAACATTACTTTCGCATCATTCCACATAAATTTGCTTGTATATTGTGCGTAACCTGAAATACGATTGGTTTTTAAATTATTTTTAGAATTCACATAATAACTTAAATTCAAACCATTTCCTGGATTTGGATTCACAACATATCCTGTCGAATCGATTGCTTGCCATTCACCTAATAAATCACGAATATCTTCTTGTTGAAATTTTGCACCCCACTCAATATCATTGTTTCCATTGATTTTATATTTTCCTTTGTGTTGAATTCCAGCAACCAACGCATCAAAATTATTTCGTGCATGATCGATTTGCGAACCAACATCATTCGTAGAAGTAGCATGGCCTTTTTCGTCTACTTCGGAAATGAAATAAGAACCTTGAATATCAAAATATTCGCGCTCTTTCGAATGATAAGCAAAAAGGTCTAACCCTAAATCTACTTTAGAATTTGGTTGATATGTAAATGATAAACTTCCTGTTTCTGTCGCAAATTTATCATCCTCTTTTCCGTCATAAAAAACAGTTAGCAACAACGGAGTATCCATTGTGTTGATGTACGTATCACGTTTTACAGGAAACATTTCGTAGCGCGAACGTGACATTGTCCCCAAAAATGCAACATTCCATTTATCATTTAATTTATAATTGATATTGGCTTGTACATCGTAATATTCGGGATTGAAATTGGTATCACCTTTTAAGGTATTCAACACTAAATTTCTGTTTTGATAGCGCGCTCCAACAATTGCCGAAAGTTTTTTGTCTTTAGAACCTCCGCCTAATGTCAAACTTCCGCCCATTAAACTTGCTTCTAATTGTCCTTCAAATTTTGTTGGGCGTTTGTAGGTAACATCTAAAACAGAAGACATTTTGTCGCCGTATTTTGCTTCCCAACCACCAGCAGAAAAGTTGATAAATTGCGTCATCGCAGGATTTACAAAACCTAAACCTTCTTGTTCGCCAGAACGAATCAATTGAGGTTTATAAACTTCGATTCCGTTAACGTAAATTAAATTTTCGTCATAATTTCCTCCGCGAACCATATATTGCGAACTTAATTCTGTATTCGAATTTACGAAAGGCAATGTTTTCAATAAATCGGCAACTCCGCCAGTCAAACTTGGTCCTTGTTGCATTTGCGCAGCACTCAAAACGGTACTTTGCAAAGGTTTATTTTTATTGGATTGAAAAGAAATAGTTGCTTCACCTAATTCGATTGCATTGGTTTGATCAGGAACTAATTGAACAAAAATCTCTTTCTTGTTTTTATCTTTTAGCGTAAAAGTTTGTGCAAACGAATGATAACCATTGTTGTTAAAAGTTACGGTAACGGAAGAATTTGATGGAATATCAATTTTGAAATTACCATTTTGATCTGTAAAATAAGATTGATCGTTGACAATAATCTCAGCTTCACTAATTGGAATTCTATTTTCGTCGACAACTTTACCATTAATTTGCGCAGTTTGAGCAAATAAAATTCCACCCAAAAGAGATAAACTTATGGTACTAAGAAATCTTTTTGAATGTTGTAGAGTATGTTGCTGTGTTGTTTTTTTCATCTTTCACGTTTAATTCTAATTGATGGTTGCCAACCGAAATCTGTTCTTTGTTCAAATTAATTGATAATCGTTTAATTTTTTGATCATATTCGGCTAAAACCCACTTACCATCGATATAAGCTTTATAATCTTTTATCCCAGATTGTGCATCATCAATTGTAAATTTGATAATAGCATTAGCTTGAGTAAATTGACTATCTGATTTGATATTTAACGGAGTAATTGTCGGTTTAGTATTGTCAATTAAAATAGAAAAAACACCAAAATCTTTTGGATTTGCAACAAGCTTTCCATTTTTGAGCTCTGTTGTTAAATAATCTTTTTTCCAAGCACCTCTTTTTTGATATTCGCGTACAATAACAGCTTTGTCCAATTGCGCTGTTGGAATGTCAGTAGTCGGTTCTATTGCTAACGTGTAAGTTTGATGAACTGGTATATAATAATCGCCCACCCAATGTTTACCATTCGAGAATTTATAAGCTAAATCAAAATCTTCATAAAAAATATTTTTAGGGAAAAATATTTCGATTCCATCAGATTTGAAATGATTTTCTTTGTTCCACAACATTGGATTTGTTTCAGTAAGTTTTGCAGAATCTACAAATGCTTTTCCATTAACTGTAAAAGATTGCGAAGATAAATTTCCTGCATAATCAGAAACGTCAATTTTTACTTTGTACGATTTTCCTTCTTCAAGCTCTAAAATTCCATTGTTTTTTAGATTTGAATACATTCTGACAGGATTCCCATCTTTCACAAATCCTTGATACACCCAACTATTATTTTTCTGAATATCGCCATAATCGCAAACTGTATTTATAGCTCGAGCTTCATCAAACGAAAAACGATTAGAAGTAAACGTATAAATCGGTTCATCATTCACATAAATATTAATTTGATGAACTCCATTGTTATTTTCTGCTCCATTGTGTTTGTCATAGGCTTTTACACCAAAACCTATTGCGCCAGAGGCAGAAATTGTACCTCCATTTACCACAACAACACGATTGGTTTTTTGATTCACATCGCCATAAATTGGATAAGCATATAGGCCTAAAATAGATGGTTTTCGAGTATCAGGTAAATCAAAACCGAAGTAAAAAGGATTAATTGGTTCTTCTGTTTTGGTATCACGAATTTCGAAATGTAAATGTGGACCTCCAGAACCTCCAGAATTTCCAGAAAGAGCAATCAAATCGCCCATTTTTACAGGAAGTTCGTTTGGTTTTGGATGCAATTCTATCTTAAACGTTTCGTTTGCATATTGTTGTTTGCGCACATATTCTTGCAATTCGGGCGTAAATTCTCTCAAATGGGCATAAACAGAAGTATATCCGTTTGGGTGATCGATATAAAGTGCATTTCCATAACCTGTTGGCGAAATATTAATGCGAGAAATGTAACCGTCTCCAACCGCTTTTACTTTCAGACCTTCTCGTTGTTGAGTTTTGATATCAAGCCCAGCGTGGAAATGATTGGCACGTAATTCTCCAAAATTACCAGCTAAATAATTGGTAATTTCTAAAGGATTTTGGAAGATGTTTTTTGGATATGTTTCAGATTTTGGTTGTTCTGATCGTTGTCCAAAAACAACAGAACTTAGTAATAAGTTTAGGAAAATTGGCTTAATCACTTTCATTTTTTCTTTTCAATAATTAACAAATCAGTTAAAAGTAAATTAAATCTTTTACAAACCTCCTTAATCTTTTGAATTTCTGAAAATTATTTGGAGATAAATTTTTGTAAAATAAAATTAAATAAATGATTATCAATATTTTGTATTTGTAAAATAATAAACAAGTAAAAGAAAAGGATTTTAGTGAATGATTGAGAAATGATGAAAGTAATTTTAAAATCAAACATAAAAAACATCATCATGAGAAAAATTATTTTAGCACTTTTTATAGTTGCTTCTATCGTAAGTTGTAATGAATACAAAGGTTCAGAAAGTAATGCAGAATTGGCTGCTGATGCAAAGAAGAAGTTGCGGTTTCTAATGCTGCAAATTTAGAAGTAGAAGGGAAGGTTTTTAAATCGAATGCGTTGATCGAAATGAAAGTAAAAGATGCGATGAAAGATGCGGTTCAAATCGAAGAAAATGCGATTTCGTTGAATGGATTTGTTTTGAATAGTGAAATGATTAATCAAATTTTAGATTCGGATATAGTTGAATTATCCGAAAACATAATATGACAATACTATTTTTCTCTAAATTGCCTATTTATAAGGTTTTATAGAATGTTAAAGTTTCAATTTGAAGTACTCTAACGCATTGAAATCCTTGATTTGTTGTACCAATTGTTGTACCTTAGAATCACGTTACATTCGTTTGCATCAGCAAGTTACAAAAAAAAATCACTTGATTGCATTCGTTTATAAAAATAGATTTTTAAACCATAATTCAAAATCCAATGGCTTCAATCAAATTAGTACTTCGCACCAACCAAGAAGATAAAACAGGGCACAGTCCATTGTATATCTGGTTAATCAAGGATCGTAAAACAAAATTTATAGCAACTGGAGTAAAGTTGAAAGAAAACGAATGGGATGATGTCAAACAAAAAGTAAAACGCAATTATCCCAATTCAACGAGAATGAATGCTTTCTTATCTCAAAAGATTGCAGATGCAGAAGCAATGGTTGCTGATAACGAGCGAAAGCGTGGAAATATCTCCGCTAAGCGATTAAAAGAAGCGATCAAAGGAAAAGATATTAAGAATTTCTTTGAATATGCTTACGAGCGTTGTGAACGTATCAGAGGGAATGTATCACCTCAAACCTATAAAGCTTATAAAATGAATATTCAAAAGTTCGAGAAGTTTTTAGGTACAAACGAAATCTACTTTGAAGATATCACAGTAACAGTTTTAAATGATTATGTCAATTTTATGAGCAATCGTTTAAAGAATGGTTCTACAACTATGCATTATGCTTTAAATATTCTGGCGATAATGTTTAAAGATGCCATTCGTGAAGAAGTCATCACTTTAAATACTTATCCATTTGCGAGTGTAAGAATCAAAAAAGACAAGAGTACAAGACTGTTTTTAAACAAAGAACAAATAGAGCAGCTAAAAAATCACAAGAGTTCATCTGGTCAAACAGATACGTATTTCCGTGATATGTTTATTTTCAGTTGTTATGCGGGTGGATTACGTTTTGGTGATGTCGTTACCTTACAATGGAAAAACTATGATGAAAACGAACAACGTATCAGATTAAACATTCGTAAAACGAAACGTTCACATCAATTCAAAGTAGGTCAATCGGCTTTAGAGATTTTAAACAAATACAAGAAAGAAACTTCCGAATCAGATGATTTTATTTTTCCAATCATTTCAGAAGCAAATTTCTTCGAACAATCCAACGAATACCAACTAAAAGTAATAGTTGCCAAAAATACTTTATGTGGTCAGAAATTGCGTAGAATCGGTAAAGAATTAGAATTTCCATTCTCGTTATCATTCCATTTAAGCCGACATACATTTGCAACCCAAGCTTTAGCTAACGGAATGCGTATTGAGTACGTTTCAAAATTGTTAGATCACTCAGATATTGGAACAACTCAAATCTATGCAAAAATCGTAAACGACGAATTAGATAAAGCAGTAGAGCAATATATAAAATAAGAAAGCAAATAATCTCTCCAGCGACACATTTTGTCTTTGTAATATATTAATTTACATCAAATTACACTATAAAAGGTTAAATGCTAAAACTTAATTTATGATGAAGTATTTGATAAAAGAAACTGTACAATTCAAAGAGTTTACACAAGTTGCTTTACACAATGTAAAGTCAGAAGAATTTGATATTATAGAGGTTCAACCTCTTACAAATGACGGGTATTGTCAAGCATTAATTGACAAAATATTTGAGATTTCTCATTCTGATTTCTATGACAA
>NZ_DFRA01000060.1:0-18874 GCF_002378465.1 Empedobacter sp. UBA3475
TGTGTCAAGACAAAAATGAACATATAATTATTAATCAACTTGTAACAATTTTACCTAAGCTCCACAGGAGCTTCTCCTTTTAATTTCAAATGTTTTTTCATCAAGGAAAAAAAGAATGTAAAATTCTTTCTATCACTTTTTTATTCATAGCTTATCTATTTTAATTATCGGAATTCATATGCCCTACGGGGAAATGAGCAAAAAAGTAATCAAAAAACTCTTGTCTTTGATTTTCGACGGTCAAAATAAGTTTCAGCCATTCAATGTTTTAAATCATTTGCTACGCAAACAGTAAAACATTTTAACCATTTACCTCAGCTTTTTGACACTCGCCTCCAAATCATATGACGGTTTCTACATCCTTTTTCAAATACATACTACATTTTACAACTCTAAAATCTCAATTCTCATATCTAACATTTAATCTGTAATTTTTACATCCTAAATCCCACCTCGTAAATCAAAAATCCTATCCCTTCCGATACACGAACCACGAACAAACCATACGGAACGCATATACAATGGATACAGAATGGATACAGCGCGGATACACAACCGATACAGAAAAGTGTCATTTTGGATATACACCGATACAGGAATTTAACACTTTTTAACACTTTATTTTCTAATATTCTGTCATTTCAAGAAATCTAATCTGTACATAATTGAATTCTCTCAATACTAAAATCTCACATCTCACATCTAAATAATAGGTAGCAGAGCCCAATAAATTTGGAAAATGACATGAAACGCTTTACATTTAGTGTGCGAATAAAAAAGATAAAACGAATGCTTTCAAAGTCTCCTTACCGAGGCTCTGATAGAGAGCGTGTAAAGAAAGGATAGCCCTTTACTTTACGATCCGTGTTTTAAAAATGTTATAAATACGGAGTATTGTTCTTTAAAAGAATGGAAAAAACAAACAGACTTTGTCTGGTGGTTTTTTACGGATGAATGGAAATTGTTTCGTTCTCATTTTGTGTTGGGTTTTATGGAACGATGTACTTACAAAGTAGAGGAATTATATGGTAAAATACCAGATAGAGCACCCTCAACTTTTACTCGTGGTTCCGCCAGAAACCGTCTCTGAACAAGTCAGAGTTGCCTAAAAGTTAACGAGGAGTGCCCTACTGGAATATTTAGCAAAGTTACAAAATTCCAGCAATAGGCAAACTCTCGGTCAACTCGTGGCAATCTGGCGGATTTCGAACGAGTGACATCGTCTAAAGTAACTTATAATTTACTTTTTTTCTGTCGCTATTGTTTTCATAAACAAATATATAAATAAAAATAGATAAAACAAAATAAATTAATCTATTTTGATATGAATAAAGAATTTTATCAAAAAGAATATGGAAAAAGAGTTTCTAAATTCTTAATCTATTATAATCTTACAGAAGGTGATTTAGCTAAATTAATTGATTCAAACTCTACCAATATTAGAAGTATCATTAATGGTGAAGTTGGCTTAAATATTAACAAGATGATTAATATTGCATCTGTATTCGGTCTTACATATTACGATTTTGCAAATCCAAAATTTAAATTACCTTCAAAAAGTAGTCTTCCTGAATTAACTATTAAAATAATTAAAGAAAGACAGAAAAAAGGCTCTATTATCCGTGATAAATCTAATATTCTTGCAGTAGAACTTGATCGTTTAATAAATGAAGGTATTTTAAATAAACCTATTACTTCAAAAATTCTTCTATCCTTAATGAATTCTGATGCTCAGAAAAAAAGCTCAACTAGTATTACAAATCTTTTAAGAAAAGAACCTAGAAATACATTAATAATACAGCTTAAACAAAAATATGGGAATGAAAGTATTTTTATTGAAAAAAAATATGCTGAAAAATATACAAATATGAGCACCGAAAAACTAAAATTATTATTGGACTCTAAATAGATTATTAAAGGATTTAATAACCTTTAATAAAATTATTTCTCTCTTTACTAATTTAATTTTAAGAAAATAGGAATTATAAGAAACACTTGAATAAATTATTATGATTATTAATAACACTACTGAAAATAAGAAAACTAAATTAGAAATTCATTATTATTTTTCGGATGGATCACATAGTATTGATGCTGAAGTATATCTTTCTAACTTAAAAAATGTATTAGATATTATTAAGACAATATCAAGTACTTTTAAAATAATACATAAAATTGAAATAGAACCTGCAAAAGAAGGAGGATTTGAAACTTATATCACTGTTATTGAAGAATCTCTTAAAGCATTTCCATATTTATCTGAAACTTTAACAGGATGTGCAAGTTTTTTATTAGCTAATCCTGCAAAAAAATTATTTGATAATTTTTTCAAAACTAAAATTGAGAAAGAGAGTGATCAAATTGATTTTGAAATAAAAAAATTAGAACTAGAAGAGAAAAATATTGACGTAGAAAATAAAAAACTAGAATTAGAAAAAAGAAAAGAAGATTTACTATTAAACACAAAAAAGATTGAAGAAAAGTCAAATAATTTACAAGATAATTTAAAAATTATTACCTCAAGATCAAACTTTTACAAGGAAGTAAACAAAATCAAAAAAGTTAAAAAAATAGGTTTTAATAATTTTATTAATAATGAATCAAACAATGAAGAACAAATAGTTAAAAAAGAGTTATTCAAAAACTTTATTGTAGATACACCGGAATTAAATTCTATAATAGATAAACAAGCTGAGATCGAAATTATTTCTCCTGTGTTAGATAAGGATAAACCTTATAAATGGAAAGGAAAGCTTAATGGAGAAGATATTACAATTAATATGAAATCAAATATTTTTAAATCAGAAGTTCAGTCTGGAAGAATCAAATTTAAGAAAGGGTCAAAATTCATATGTAACTTAGAAATTAAACGTAAGTACGATGCTAATGGTAATATCAAAGTTACTTCATATGACTTATTAAATGTATGGAAATATATTTCTGGAAAAAAGGAAGTAATAATAGAAGATTTATAAATTATAAACTATTATAATTTGCTTTGAAATACTGTAGAAATGGATATAACATATGAGTTTTTAATTGAAATAGGAAATCAAATTTCATATCTTAGAGAAAAAAAAATCAAACTTTAGATTATTTAGAATACTTAAGCGGAATTGATTCAAGCGATATTAATAAGTATGAAAAAGGAAACTTAACTATACGTAATTTAATCCGAATAGCTAAAGCTTTAAATGTTCATCCCAAAATTCTTTTAGATTTTGATTTTAATAAATATAATAATGAATCAAATCGTTGAAGAAATGGTAAAACTAAGAACAAAATTGTAATAAGATTATGCAACTGCAACAAAAGACATTAGAGAAATTAAGAAATTTAATCAACGAGGAAACTGAATATCGCTCAGGACCTAAACTTGTTGAATTCTTTAATAGTTTAGGAGAAAACGATAGTTACAACAGAGATGAAGGTTTTCCTTCAAGATGGATTTATACAGACGCAAAACTATCTAAAATTAACGGAACACCAGAGTTAGATAAATGTATTCGAAAACTTTTTGCACCAGTCAATTTTATTGGAAGGTTTGGAGAATTGGACAAGTCAATTGCAGACTTCAATCAATATCTAGCTTTTGACGGTTGGCAGGTTCTTAGAAAGGAAACTGAGATAACATTTGCCAAAGCTGGCAAAATAATATTTGAAGAAAAGGTTGACGTAAAAGAAGATGATTTTTTGCAAAAAGAGTTTAGCAATATTTCTTTAGACAAATTGGGACTTGACAACATCATCACAGAAACGTTGAATATCAGATTTAACGAAATAAAGAAATGTTTAAATGTAAAAGCACCAATGTCTGTGATTTTCCTTTCAGGAAGTTCACTTGAAGGAATACTCTTAGGAATTGCATCAAAATATCCGAAAGAATTTAATCAATCGAAAACTTCACCTAAAGATCAAAGCGGGAAAGTAAAGCCATATCACGAATGGACACTAAACAATTTTATTGACACAGCACATGACATTGGCATTTTAAAAGAAGATGTAAAGAAATTCAGTCATTCCTTGCGAGACTTTAGAAATTATATTCATCCTTACGAACAAGTTAATTCAAGATTTAATCCTGACGAACATACAGCAAGAATTTGTTGGCAAGTTTTGAAAGCTGCAATCTATCAATTAACAAACAACAAACCTCAATAATAAGCTAAAAAATCAATTACTTAATAAATAGAAAACTAAAGCTCAATATAGTTTTACAAACACTAAAGAACGAACACCAGCTGATAACAACCTTAACTGTTGCACATCTTGATATTTTGGATACAAGTAAAATATATAACCTCTTTTAAAAACGATTTTAGTGAGGTAGTTTATTTTTTCACAACAAGGTATACCTCTTATTTTATCGTCTATTTTTTTGAAGGACAAAATAGCCTATTTCTTCGGGGTTTGTTCGAGTATCCTTCGACAATGGTTCGAGAAAAAGTATGTTTTATCGAACAACGGTCGAAGGATTATCGAAGAAGATAAGTAAAAACACAACTTTATTTAGATGTTATTTTTTGCGTTAAACGATATAATTTGATGTTATTTTATAAAATAACAAAAGGCAAACTAACGTTTGCCTTTTACTTTATTGTGAATTTTTATTTGTAATTAATGTATTATGAAATAACAACACTTTTTATACACTACCCATTTTTAAATAATATCCTTGATTCTATCTTTTTAAAACTTCTATCATTTCTCCATTTGTATTAATTTTAGAATTTATTTTTAAAATATTATTTTTCTTTTTTATTAAAAAAAAATTCGCTCCTTTTACTTTATAAAGAGTATCACCTTTTTCAATAGAATCACTTACGTTAGAAAACCATCTGCCATCCTCAAACGTATCAATTTTATTTGTATCGGGATTTTTTCCGATAATTGTGAAAAAAGCTGATTTAATTCTATCTTCTTTATAACTTTTATTCGAAATAATGTTTACTGAATAATCTAATTCGTATTGTTCTTGTCCATTGGTAAAATCAATTTTACATGAATTAAGAAAAAAAAATAGAGTAAAAATAATAAGGTTTCTCATAATCAAAGTTTAATTATATACTTTACCTGTTATTATAGAAAATGTGTAAGATTTAGATACAGAGGCTCCTGCTCCAATACCTAAAAATTTACCGTCTCCTAATGTTAATGTGTTATTTATAGTTCCTTTATTATCTATACCACCTTTTTCATTTAAACTGTGACCAATAGTGTATCCCATAATTGAGCCATCAATAGTTGCAGAAGCAGAAGTACCAGCTATATTTTTAAGCATATCTCTTTCTATATTATTTTCTCTTCGATCATGAAACCCTACATTTAAACCAGGAACGCCTATTCCAGGTGTTGTCCCAACTCCCATTCCAGAATTAAAATATAATCCTATATCGCCAGGAGCAAAAATAACTCCAGCTTCAAATGTATAACTAGTCCCTTTATTCCCAGTAATAGTTATTCCTGTTCCCATAGTAACAGCGTCAGGATTATACGGACTATAATCAGGATTATAACTTTTGTCATATGCTCTTAAAGCTGAAGCTGTAAAGCCTTCAGTTTTTGCCGATACTACCGCTGTTTCTAGACTTATTTCTCCAGAGTCATAAAAACCTTCAAACTCCCCGTTAACATAACGACTATGTAATTGATTTTGTTCATTATATACGTACTTTCCTGTTTCATCTTCCCAATCGCTTGCCCATCCTGTTGGCGGTTCCGCCATCATCCCATCAGGATCTATAAAGAATACAGGATTATTAAAAGCGTAGTTGTAAGACGAGTGACGTCTCATTTTCTCCGCCAACGGATCTATATTCATCCAACGTCCAATCGCAGGTTCGTAATTACGCGCTCCGTAATCGTATAAATTTAAGCTTAATTCCTCTTGCAGTTCAGCACTTCGTGCGCTATGTTCGTCAAAAGTTTACTCAAAACTTTTTTCTCCATAATCATTGTATTTGTACTTATAGTTAGCATTTGCAAGATTGGTATTGTTGTATCCACTATGTTTTAACCCAAATGGATAATAATTGTTTTCTTCTAAAACAAACTCAAAGAACTTATGTCGATAAATTTAAAAAATTATACGTTAAAAATCTAGCTACTTTATAAAATAACAAAAGGCAAACATTTGTTTGCCTTTTGTTTTATTGTGAATTAGTAAGTTGTGTGATAAAAACACATCTGGAAAACTACCTAAGGAAGCTCTCTATTAAATAACTTTCTGTCCTCTTCTAACCATACGCAAGGCACCTTATTATAAAAATCTCTTATTCTATCTTCAACATGGGTTTTATTCCAAACAGATGCTCTTTCTAACCCTATGATTTCTCTTTTTGTTGCTGGAACTATTTCTCCTGTATTTGCATCATAAATCCTAAATTTTTCTTTATTTATTGGATCTTGAATAAAGAACATTGGTAAAACCTCCAATTCTTTTCTTATGTTTATTTTCCCTACTTTAAGCCATTCTCCTCTTGTAACAACTTGATCATAAACAGAGATAATAAATAAAATTGGTTTTTCATTTAGTAATTCAAAATCTGATATTTGCTCTTTAGATATAAAATCGAAAAATACATAACTTGATTTTTCTAAAATTTGAGCATATATATAATATTTATTATCAATAGGTATTTCTAATATACTACCTTTTGTTATTCTTTGTTTTTTCATAAACCAAAAACTTTCGCTGCGTTTAAATATTTTGTTCTATTCTTATTATTTGGACTTATACCGTTAATAGCATTACCTGAAGTTCCCCCTTGAGATTTAGCTCCCCCATTAATTTTTATAAGATATTGTTCTCTACCTCTAATTGCATTCTTATTAGTAGAAGAGTTATCTAAAACAGCTGGACCAAAACCTTTATCATTCATATGATGGTTTTTATCTCTTTTTGCTACATTCTCAAGAGCTGTTCCTGTACCACTAGTTCTACCAGTGTATACTTCACCAGTCTTTATATTTGTTTTAGTATAAGTTTGATATGTCTTTACAACTTTTTGTTTAACATCATTAACAGTATTGGTTAAAACAGATTTACCTCCTTGTGCAGTCAATGTTCCTTCTACTCCCCCTATAGCCGTCAATGCTAATGTAGCAATATCTCCTACTGTATTAATTATTTTTTCTCCAGTAGACTCTTTAGGTACATCTTTGTACAAGACTAACGCTCCGTTTTCTACTTCATACTTTTTATTTATACTATTATTTGTAAAAACATTGATTCCTCTTACAACTAAATTTGAAAATGATGCTCGTACTGAATTTATACTTCCTGCAGTCATTTCAATAAGTTCTAATTCTGGATCCCTATTATTTCCTGCGTAGCTTTGAATATCTTGATTTGTAGTAGGAGCTCCTTCTAAACCTTCAATCTCAATTTTCCAGACAGGATTGTTATGAGCAAATTGGTAAGTACTAATATTGTAGTAGTCTTCTGAAATAGGGTCAACACCAAAGAAGCGTCCGATAGTTGGATCGTAGTTGCGATATCTGTAGTTATACCAATTTAAGCCAAGTTCATCTTGTAACTCTTGCCCATTGTATTTGTATTCCTACATCCCTATACACTTCAAATTTCCAACACTTCTTCAGTTTTTAATGAACGCTTCATTATCACTCAAATATAATAAATTTCAATTGAAAAAAAAGATTTTTTATAGGATAAGCCAAGCCATTTTTCGGTTTTTATTTTTCCCTTCTTTTTTGCTGTCCTGCTTTTTGATACAAACAGACATTCACTCCGCGCTCCCCGTTCATTTACGGCAGCAAAAAACAAGGTAAGCTATTTAACATAAAATTCCGTTCATTATAGGCGTTACAGCCCATAATTTATTTTATGTTTTCGCTCCGCAAATAGCCAAAATAACCCCGAAAAATGGCTTGTTTCGTTGTGTTTTTTTTCAATTGAAAGAAAAAGAACTATTGTAAAGGATGATGCTTGTCGATAGCATCTTGTAAGGCTTTGATTCCGGATTGTTTGTATTTCTCGGTTGTGTCCAGAAATTTATGCCCACAAAACAGCTGAACTGCCCGTAAATTATGCCCTTGACTGAGTAAATTAGTAATCACACTTTGTCTGATTTTAACTGAAGTTAATCGCTTATCAACTCCTTTTTGATAAGTCGATAACAGGTAATTGATGTCGTCTGCGGTGGTTGGACTTCCTAATTTATTGAGAATAAAATACGGTTGTTTTATTCGCTCTAATTCTGGTCGATCTTCCTGTAAATACTGATAAAATAAAAGGATTTGTTCTGCTTTTAAGGGCAAGGTTCTACTGTTGGTCATACCTGTTTCTCGGATGTAAATTTCTGCTTTTTCGAGGTCGATATCTTCGAGTAGAATTTGGGTAATTTCCTTGACCAAAACGGCTTGATGAACGAATAAACTCAGTATAATTTGATTGCGTTTGGCTAAAATAGGATAACGTTCTTTTCGTGGTTCAAGTAAGGTTTTCAGTTCTTTATCCGTCCATAAATCCTGTAATTGTACGGCTGTTGGTTTTGCATCCCGAAGCTTGATAAAGTGTGCAGGATTATCTTTTCTGACCTCTATTTCAATCAGATAATCATAGTATTTTTTGAGGGCATAGACCACACGTTTAATGGTTTTGGGTTGGTAACGATTTCGTAAAATCCCGATGTAGTGCATCAGCTGTGAATAGTGGCATTTTTCGTGATTTGGAAAGTGTTTTTTGAACCGATTGATCTCATATAAATAATTGCTAACAGTGCTTTTATGTAACTGTTTTTCAAGATAATTTTCTAAAGTCATACGGTTTTATTTTTGTGTAAATCTGTGTGGTACGCAGTAAATCATGTCCTAAAAAATCCCGAACCATTTCAACGGTCATTTCATTTTCAAGTAAATGTGTGGCAATGCTATGGCGCAGATTGTGCAAGCTAAAGCCTTGTTTATCTAATCCCGAACGTTTTAAAACACCACTAAAAACAGTGTAAATCTTGTTTCCGCTCATTGGTTTTCCGTTTGGATAAAGCAGTAAAATGGATTCATTTTCTCGTCTTTTTTTGGTTGTAATCAGGTACAACTTAAAATCCTCTACAAGCTTTGTTGTAAGCGGAATAACACGTCTTTTTTTTCCTTTTCCACTTCGAACATACAAACGTTTTTCAGTCAAATGAATATCTTCTACCGACAACTTTTCGACTTCTGTTCGCCTTAATCCACAGCCGTAACACAGGTTTAAAATCATCGTTTCGTCCAACGTTTCACAATTGCTGTAGAGTAGGGCAATTTGGTCGACACTTAAAACAGCTCGACTTTTATAGGCTGAACGTTTGATTTTTAACGTGTAAGGCGTTTTGATGAGTTGTTTTGTACGCAATAAATAGGCAAAGAACAAGCGAATCGCAAAGAGTTGAGAATGAATATAACTGTTACTTAATGGCTTTTTTCGACGGCTACTAATCACCGTTTTCAAATGAAAATAAAAAGCTTCAATATGATGACTTTCAATGGTTGTGATGAGTTGATGAGAATGCTCAAACAGGGCTTTGACGTGTTTAGGATAGTTGTCGACTATGTTTTTACAATAACCTAATTGCTGTAATTCTGTTCTAAATTCATCGAGTATATCTTGCATAACTATGACGGTTTTGTTCACATTGGTTTTTATTGTTTCTTATGGTGTTTACGAATCACTTCGTTAGATTTGAGGTTGGCTACTTTTGGAACATGGAACAATGGGATAGATTTAAGATGTTAGATTTTAGATTTCAGATAGTTAAGTCTAAATTAATTGTTCCAAGATTGTTCCCTATTGTTTCAGTGGGTATCATAACTGTTCTATTTGCTTCAAAATCTTTTCTTTAATGGTTTGCCTTAACTTTTGGTAATCATCCCAATAATCCACTCGATAAGCAATTTTACGCAAGTTTCCTGCATATTTACTGGTTAAGTATTCGAGTTCAATTAAGCTGTTCATGTAGCGTGAACACTGCGCTTTGCTCATGTTAAACGCCAAACGGATTTCTCGTTGAGTAAAGTCGATTTCAGATCCATTGCCATTTTCTTTGTGTGCTTTTTTAGCTAAATAGGCTTTGAGTTTCTCAAAAAACTGACGCAAACTCCCGTCTAATTCATCGACTTTCAACACAATACTTTCAAAGAGAACTTCCGTTGCTTGCTTTAAATCTTCCACCTGTGTGATTAATTTTCCATCATCTGTCAATTGTCTGTTTTGCTGATTAATCAAGGTAATTTGACGAACGATGCTTTGAAACATTTCGTTTAATCGTCTGATTTTATGCACTTCTTCGGGTAATTCTAATCGTGTTGCAAACGGATTAATCACGTGATACGGGACAAGATTTCGGATGATATGTTGAACATCATGTTTGGTTTTTTCTTCGGATTGATGACTGACTTCGCCTGCATATTTTTGATTTTGATAGGCGATAATTCGGCGAGATTGTTCCTTACTTTCATCCACCGCTAACAGAAAACTACGGCTCATATTATCTTCGTAAATCTCGCTTTTTGTGGTAGCAGACAGTGAACTAAACACGCCACGAACTTCCTTTTTAACCGCTTTGATGTTCCCTTTTTTATCCTTGATAGAAACTGAACTCGATAAACGTTGGTTGCTGATTAATTCACGCATGGCAAACATGGCTTCTTCTTTTAAACCGTCTAAATCCTCGATAATTAGAAGCTTTCCGACTAATTCATATTCGCCCCAATTGTACAAACTACTTTCGGTAATTCGGGTAAAACGAAGTACATCTTCTTGTGGCATTAAATCGGCTATTTTACTGATTAAATGCGTTTTTCCACTGCCCGAACTTCCTTGTACAATGGCGTGGAGTGGATGTTTGGTTTTGTATGAACTTGCAATGATAAACAGTAATAATCGGCTATCCTGTTCGCCTACAATTCCGCTTTTCTCGATTAAATCATTCAACTGAAAAAATAAATCGGTTGTCATTTTTGGCTGTTCCAGAGGTGTTGGTGGAGTTTCTTTTTCAATTGAAAAAGAAGGAGTAGAAGAAGAAAAATCAATTGATTTTCTTTTCTCTAAACAGCCTAAAACCGTCGCTTCATCGTAAGCGGTTAAGGTTTCGTTGACGTCTTTATCAAGCCATTCTACCGTAGAAAATGCTACTTTTGGATGAATGGTCTGAAGTAATTTTGCATACTTCAATGTCGCTGTTTGCCCCGCTTCATCTGTATCAAAACAGAATGTAATTTCCTCCAATTCTTGTAGTTCGCGAATAGAAGTTAGAAGCTCATTTGTTAGTCCGTTTGTTCCAAAACAAGCAAGTATTGAGTATTGAGTTTTAAGTTGTGAGAGTTGAAGTAATGAAGCTGCATCAATAATACTTTCAGTTAAAATTAGTTTTTTGGTTGTTGGACTTGGATAATTTGGATATAAACCTTGTCTATTTTTCAAATAATAATGACGAGCGCGGGTAGCACCCGCAGGCAATTTTTCTTCAGAATTCTTTATAATTGACCTAAAATAAAGTGATACGGTCTGCCCGTGGCAGTTTTTTAATGGAAAAACAAGGCATTTATTTCCGAATGGTTTATAGGATTGTCCGCCTGTTCTACTGTTGGTTCCGTAGGGAATTAAAAGTCCAACTTCTACGCATTGATTGATTAAATTTTCATCTTTTCTCGACCCGTGATGGAATTGTCCCGAGTTAAAACCGACTTCTAATTCATCCACATTTAACGCTCTGGAATGACAATAGTTTTGAGCGGGTTCACTGCATAATAATCCTTTACGGAAACTTAGAAACATCTTTTGTAGAAACGCTGAATGGTCTGCGATTTGAGGAATGCGGTTTGGTTCGTTTACCGCAAAACGCTCTTCGCCAGCCAAACTTTTACACTTGTTTAGTGCTTCGTGTTTGCTCAATTTCTCATAATCTTGCACAAACTGAATGACATCGCCTGTTTTGGAACACGCATGACAATTGTAAAAATTCTTCTCCAAATTAACCTGTAAACTTGCCGTCTTATCCGAATGAAAAGGACATTTCAGCATATTGTTCTTAGGTTCTAATCCGTAATGATGTAGGATTTGAGATAATGATAAGCGAGATTTTATTTCTTGGATTTCCATTTGAAAAAATAATTAAAAAATTTTTACTAATCGTTTTCGCTTACAAACTTAGCGTTTTTGATTTTTAAAACAAATTCTTTTTGCTTTTTATTTTTCAACTGAATTAGTTATTTCACTAACTAAATTGTAATTTTGTAGAGTATATAATACATACGCAGTATGTTTTAAAGTTTATTTGCTATGGAAAATTTTGGAAAAAACTTGAAAGAATTAAGAAGCGGAAAAGGTTTTTCGCAAGAAGTGTTTGCTTCTAAGATTGGAGTTCACGTGACAAATCTTTCTAAATACGAAAGAAATATTTCGATTCCATCTTTAGAAGTAGCGGAAAAAATGGCGAAAATTTTGTCAATTTCTTTAGACGAATTAGTTTACGGAAACAATAAAGCAGATGCTATTTTACAGGATAATCAGTTGTTGAATTTATTTGCAGAAACACAACAATTAAATGATAATCAAAAAAATACAATCAAAGATTTATTAGAAGCTTTTATTTTAAAAAATAATCTGCAAAAACAATTAGCAATTTAATTACTTAAAAAATTAAATCATGGCAACACAAGATATTTTTATTTTTGAACCCGACACATCTGAACAAGCAAAAGCTTTGAAAGCCTTTGCTAAAGCTCTAAAATTAAAGTTTGAGATAAAAGAAAGTCCTTATAACCAAGAGTTTGTAACTAAAATTGAAGAAAGCCAAAAACAAGCGAAAGAAGGTAAAGTTACACGTGTAAGAAAAGAGGATTTAAAAGATTTTTTAGGCTTATAAGATGGCTTTTGATTTAGATTTTACCGACAAAGCAAACGAAGATATCGGGCGTCACAAGAAAGCTGGTAACAAAGCTGTACTTAAAAAGATGCTTGTTCTTCTTGAGGAACTGACCGAACATCCTTTCTCTGGAACAGGAAAGCCAGAGCAACTGAAACACAATTTATCTGGTTTATGGTCGAGACGAATTAATCAAGAACACAGACTTGTCTATGAAGTGGAGCAAAATACTGTAACGATTCATTCTGCTTTTGGGCATTATTTATAAAATAACAAAAGGCAAACAAACGTTTGCCTTTTGCTTTATTGAGAATGTTGGGTTGTTTTCCGGCAACACATCTGATACACTACCATTATTTTGATTTTAGTAATTCAACACTATATACAAACGATACAAAGCTAATTGTTATATAAATTAACAAATATAGGTAACCTATAAAAGAGGATTGAAAATTATAAACTTCATACTGCTTTTTTCTTATATAGTTATTTATAATTAAGAATAATCCTAAACAAAATAAAATAACTGGAATAATATAATTTTTATTAGGATAATGATTCTTCATTAGAATATAATTTATTAATGTTAAAATATTCATCCAAAGCATTATTGTGAAAAATACTGATGTTGTAAATGTTGAAACATCTTGATTACCTACTTTTTTTTGGAATTCAATAAAGTGGAATATGATGTAGTTTAAAATTTTTTTCATTATTGAGTGGGTTTTTCAAATAGATCCTTACCTGATGAATATTCATATATTGCCTTACCTCCAAAATAAATCAAGGAGGCTCCTGCACCAAATGGTCCTAAAAAACCTACACCGCTCATTATCATATCTACAGTAAACTCCGTGCCAGAGATTTGACCTGAGCCATACTGATAAATTGATACAACAGCACCTACTCCAGCTAAAGCATTTCCTGATATTTTAAGAACTTTTGCAGCTGATGCAACTTTTGAAGTTTTGATTGCTGAATTTAAAAGTGATGTTCTATAACTAGGACGAGTATATTCATCTAAAATTGTAAAATTAACTGTAGATTTAGTTTTAAGAGCTTTATCTAAATAAGATGTAGTTTTGGCAATTCCTTGTTCTAAACCTAAAGAAGTCAAATCATAATATTTATTATTTAAAATACCATCAATAAACTCATATTGAGGTATATAACTATTCGTGTTAGATTCTTTTTTATTACTATTTGTCACAGTAGTTTCAGCTAGCTGTATTACTGCACTTACAGTATTTGTTTCAGTATCATAAACATATTCATTATTAGGATCATCAATAAAAGGTTTAAATTCTGGAGTTTTTGGACAAGTAGGGCAAGTTTCAATATTTTGTTCAAATAAGCCAGTTGGATCAGAAAAATAAATTGGATTGTTAAAAGAGAAACGATAAGGAGTCCAATCAGGCATTACTTCAGCAAGTCCATCCTGAGACATAAATCTACCTATTGAAGCATCATAATTTCTGAAGTCCATAGCAGTCCAATTAAGACCTAATTCTTCTTGTAACTCTTTGCCGTTGTATTTGTACTTATAGTTAGTATTTGCAAGATTAGTATTGTTGTATCCCTTATGCTTTAACCCAAACGGATAGTAATTGTTTTCTTCTAATACTTTTAGCGTACCATTTGCTTCTTTTTGGTAACTCAATCGTACATTTCCAAGATGATCAGTGTAATTGTAAACATAATTAAAAGTTGTACCTCCAGTTACATTCACATACCCCTCAGCTGTTGGAAAAAACTGTAAACTGTTATTTACGTACTGAAAACCTCCTAAATAATCGGTTGTGGTTACTGTAGCTCCATCTGTTACGACTTTTCTTAACTTAACTCCACTTGCATCGTACGTGTAATTAATCTTTTTAGATGCATTCCAAAGAACTTCTGTTGGTAAATTTAAGTAATTATAACTAATTTTTGTTATTCCTTTGTTTTTATCTACTGTTAAATTTCCGTTTACATCGTAAGCATAATCATTTCCTACTTTATTCCCATCATTAAAACCTTCTGTTAACGTCGTTGCATCGGTTACACTTAATAGCTTGTTCGAGTTTGTTTGGTACACATAACTCAAATTATCTATCACTGGAGCATTGATTATCTCATTGTTCCCATTTCGAATAATTCCTGTAATATTCCCATTTTTATCGTAACCTTTGATTGTTTCATTGTATGCATTAATAGCCTCATTAGTGTTTTTTAGATAAATGCTATTCATCAGGCGATTTAATCCATCATACTCAAAACTATAGCTTCTTGTATTAAAATCAATTGTTTTCCAGATGATTTCTGCAATGTTACCATTGTGTAGTTTTTTTACAGCAGTATTATTTGTTACTCGAGTTAACTTATCATAATTCAATCGAAACGAAAATAAATCTCGATAAGTTGTTGTTTCTGTTACATCTACATTATTAATATCCGTCATCCAACCTCTTATATTGTACTTATAATCTACCGTTTGCAATGGTGTTGTAGCTACAGAATTTCCTACCTTTTTAGACGTTAATTGATTGATTTCGTTATACGAATTCTGTACAATATATTCTTTCGCTCCACTGTTTATTTGATGCGTTTGAGATTTTAATAACTCATTTGGATAATACACAAATTCATCCGTTAATGTCAATTCTGTACTTGCTGCTAATTGTTTGTGTTTTGTGATTGTTTTAAGTGGTTTTCCTCTAAAATCTAAACTTGAGGCTGTATTGGTATAACCACCTAAATAGTTTGTAGAAGCGGTTGCGACAGGACGAATATATTTTGCATCGTAATAGGTATAATTTTTAGCCCATGTTGTAGTGCCTAAAACATTAGTAAAGCTTGCTACAGCCAATCCTTTTGTTTTGGTATCTGTTACTCCTATGACACTTTGTCCATCTATAGAAGAAGGAGTTATACCTAAATTTGTATACTCATCGTAATAATTAATCGTTGTTATCTTTGTAAAAGATGTTGGATAGGCAACATTGGTATATAATCCATTTGTGATTCCATTATTCGCTAATCCTCCAGATGTTCCTCTTGTTTCATGATAAACTGTTGCTGTATTATAAGCTGACTGTAGCGTAGCCCTAGCTGATGTGGGTAAAGTTCCTGTGTAAACAATTCGATTAAATTTATCATATTTTGTGAATATCCACTCATTTTGACTATCTCTTGTTGCAACTAATCGATCCAATTTATCATACACCATAAACTCTCTTCCTTTGCCAGGAAGTTGTTTTTCAACTAAACGATTTTTATCATCGTATTGGTATTGATAACCTAATTCAGCCAAATTAGCTGTATAATTAGCTAATACTGTTGTTCCTACTTCTACTAATTTTGGTGGTATTACATAGGTCAGATTTCCATAAATATCATACACATAATAGGTATCATGATTTCCTGATGAATTTGTAGTTCCAGTTATTGTAGGTATATTAATTCGTTTTAAAATAATTTTCCCTTCCTTGTCTTTAAACTCTTGGATAGGTTGACCATTTTCATCTGTTGTAATGGTTTTATATAAAGTTCCTGCTGTATAATTTCCACTTAAAGTTAGAGTTGGGACAAATGCAGCAGATAAAGTCACTCCAAACTTTTGTACTTTATCCGCATCAGTATTAGTTGCATAATCAAATTTAATTTCATTCGCTCCTTTTTTCCAAGAATTCCCAGGTGCTGCTTGCGCTAGTACTCTATTTAAAGGTGAATTTTCAAATGTTTTCTCAGAAAAAGGCGTGGTATCTCCAGTTAAAGTGGAATAAAATGTATTACCATTAGTTGCAGCGCTTACAATTGTATTGGTGGCAGCTGTAATTGGAAAGGGTAAATTTTCTTTGGCTTGACGACCAAATCCATCATATTCTATTTGTGTGACAATTGTTTTTCCTGTTGGCGAGCCTGCTACTTGCAAAGCTTGTTTTTCGCGTCCTAATCCATCAAAATAAACCACTGTTTCTTTTTTTGTGACACAAGTGGCATCTAAACATTCTTGTGTTTTGATAAAATTTTCTGTGGTTGTTTGGGCTTGAATACAAGTACTTCCTAATGCTAAAAAAGTACTATAAATTAGTTTTTCATAAAAGTGTTTCATAGATCTAGCATTAAGGTTTATAGTTGTATTGGAAGGTTTTAAGCGTTTCTCCTTTATCATTTACGATAGATTGTAAACGATTTGAAGCATCATAATTATACTTTTCAGCTACTCCATTTGGTTGTATAATTTGAGTCACTCCAACTAATGGTTTATACAAATACCCTGTTACCATAGCATCCTTATGGGTATTACGTAAAGTTGTAATCGCAGCCAACAAGTCGGCATCTGTTGTTTTGGTATTTAACGTTGTGATCGTTGCAGCATTAATTTGAGATAAAGCAACGCCTTCTAATTTAGCAATTGGATATTGTCCTCCATATCCCCAAATAATCGAAACTGGAAGTCCATTTTCTAAGGTATATTGTGTTAGATTACCTTGGTTGTCATAACTGTTGTAGGTAATTTTACGGTCTACAGCTGTTGTTGTAGCTCCTTTTTTAGCGTAAACAAATTCTGGTAAAATTAGATTACCGTTTGTTGTAGGGAAATATTTATACAAAGTTCGTTGTTCAGATAAAACAGTAGACCCATTTTTAGATTTTGTAATAACAGGTGTAGCAATCATATTACGATTCACCATTTCTTGCATTATCGGACTTTGTTCGTAACCACTTATCAAATCTGAAGGGTATTGGTATTCAGCAGTTAGTGTTTCACCTTTGCTGTTGGTTGTAGATTGTTTTGTTAATTGTAAATGATTTGGACTATCATAATTATAATTTGTTTCTGTTGTAACCGTACCACTTGATAGGTATTCTTTGGTGGTTTGTTTTGTTAATTTAGAACTAAAGACATAATTATAATAATGACTTACTGCATTTCCACCTTGAACTCCACAAAATAAAGAGAAACATCCATCTTGTGTATTATAATATTTACCAGTATTATATTCAGGTCTTAAACGTTCTTTAGTAACAGGATATATTCCTGGTTCTATATTGTAATTATTAAATTTAGTTGAACTCTTAATTTCGTATTCATTATTAGATTCTTTAATTAATGATTGGTTTGAATTATAAGTTTTAGATTTTATTAATTGATTGGCATTCCATTGGTTATTAGATGAATTTCTATTATATATTGGGTGTTGATTTAAAGACTGACTATCATCGGTAATACCCGATATATTATAATCTTCCTCAATAAAGCCATTATTTTCAATATTTTTTGTAATATATTTATACTTAATACGATCTATCGTAGAATTAAAAATATCAGAAAAATTATCAGTACTATATAATCGATTATAACAATTAAAATGTTCTGCTGAACTATTACCACTGATAGCAAATACAGCAGAAGGGGTACATTTCCAAGGGTTGTATATAAAATCGTGGACTAAACTTGTTTTTAAATTGTTTAAATTTTGTATGTTATTATAGTATATAGTTTTACTATTCTCTAAAGTATTTCCATTATAATCTTTGATAGATTTAATTCTTGCTCCACTGTAATTTACATTCTCTTCAACTTGATTAACAGTTTTATTGTATTTTAAAGTTAAATTAGCAGATACATTGTTAACTATAGAATTTGTACTAAGAGTAATTCTATATTTTGAGTTATTTGTAGTTGTTATAGGGGAAATAATATTTTCTCCATTCATCTCAAATCCATTATTAGTTTTTAGAAAACGATCATATCGTCCATTAAATGTTAAAATAGTTTGGCTTGTAGTTAAATTTTCTATAGTTAAACTATATGTATCATGAAAATCGTTTACGTTTACACCATCACATCTATTCACATTCATTGATGAGTCAAATGAAATATCTTGACCATTACTAATAAATTCAAAAACTTGTGTATCACTTTGACTACTGTAAGGTTCACAATTCCTTTTAACTACATATAGATTGTTTGTTAAAAAAACATCTTTGTTAACTAATTCAGTTGGATATCCTAACGAAAG
>NZ_DFRA01000013.1:0-9666 GCF_002378465.1 Empedobacter sp. UBA3475
CCTGCCTCGTAAAATAGGTCGATTATTTTAATCAGTTTTTTATTGAATAATTAAAGTAGTTTCATTTCTGTATAAAAAAATAGTCTTTATTTTTTTTAGACAATTTCTCATCATTTTTGCATCAAATTAAATGAAGAATGATTTACGGATACATCAGAGTAAGTACAGACAAACAAACAGTAGAAAATCAACGATTCGAGATCAATCAGTTCTGCGATAATCAACAATTATTCGTAACCAAATGGATAGAAGAAACAATATCAGGAGCCAAGCAAGTAGAAGATCGTAAATTAGGTAAATTATTAAAAAAAATGAAGCCTGGCGACATTTTAGTATGTTCCGAATTATCTCGTTTAGGACGTAACTTGCTAATGATAATGGGGGTACTAAACGAATGTATGAATAGAGACATACAAGTATGGACTATTAAAGATAATTACAGATTAGGTAGCGACATTAATTCAAAAGTATTAGCTTTTGCTTTTGGTCTTTCTGCTGAAATAGAACGTAATTTAATTTCTCAACGTACCAAAGAAGCTTTAGCACGCAAAAAAGCAGAAGGTGTTATACTTGGACGCCCTAAAGGCAGAAAGTCGTCTAAAATGAAATTAACAGGGCAAGAAAAACAAATTAAAGAGTTATTAGAAAAGAATGTTTCATACAGTGCCATCGGTCGCATATTAGGTGTCCATAGATTAACAGTAACATCTTTTATAAAAAACAACCCAGAAGTATTAGCATATAAATCAGATTTTTAGGGAATCATCTAAATTATCTAACTATATTTTTAGTTATTAATGTAAAAAAACCTCGCTAGAGTTTTTAAGCGAGGTTTATATTTTATTATTTTCTGTCTTAAATAATTTTGCAAAACATCTCATCCCCTCCGGGCTAGAAGAAAGCTTAGTTATTAGCGGAAGAACTTATTTTCTTACATTCTCATTCAGAGTTTGTACTAATTTATATACTGTTGTAACTGGATTTTGTTTATGATATATCAAATGTTTTTGACTCTCATATAACTCATCAGCATTTTTGATTGCTCTTTCTTGAGAGGCATGTTCATCATTTAATAGAATAGAATAAACTTTTTGACAAAATGCATATTTTTTTCCTTCTCTTTCGTAATTAATACCAAATTTTTGGCTCAATTGCTCATAATAAAATGTTCTTAATTGTTGAGCTTCGATTTTATTATAATGTAAATAAAACCATAATTCAAAAGAATCATTTGAATATGCAACTTCGTTACCTAGTGTATTTGCTTTTTCAATTGCATTGTCAAAATCAGCATATTCATCAGCACCATTTTTAAAATCCATATCAAATACACACCATACTTCATCATATTCATATTCTGAGCTTTCTATTATTTTTTGTGTGCTATCAACTAGCTTAGTTTTTGATTGACCTCCCAAATCTACAGCTTCAACCTTCAAACCTAGAACTGGAAATGATTCAAAATATAATTTTTCAGTTTGGCCTTCACAAACTATTAAAATAGATTTTCTTATCGGTATAGTTTCTATTTGATAACTACTTGGTTTAGCTTTTCTATTCCAAGCTTTGTTCTTATCTGTCTTTTTTACAGCTCTAGTTGGTTTCGGCATAATCAAAATTTAATAGAGATGAAAAATTACCTAAGAATGGAATAGCTCCATATTTACCTTGAATATAATCCTTTTCAAAAGATGCATTGTTTCTAACACCTTTAATTTCAACTAAAGTATATAAATGACTTGCACCATATTTGTCTTTTTCTACAAAGTCGATTTGGTCTCTTCGTAAAATTTCTGAACTTAAGAGATTTGTATCGTGAGTTGTAAAAATTAATTGTGAATTTTTATTTGATTCAGAGTTGAAAAGTTCAACAATTTTTTTAGTTAAAAGTGGATGAAATCTTGAATCAAATTCATCAATAATTAAAGTGCGACCTTCATTTAATGCATTAAAGATGAATGGACTTAATTCAAACATTTTGATAGTTCCTTCTGATTCTTGTCCACTTAATACAAATGGAACGTTGCCAACTTTTTTATTTCCTTCATATTGACTACGACTAGAAACGATGATATTTCCCTTTTTAAATTCTTTTTTTAAATCATCATCAGCATCTTCTGGTAAATTATCTTTAGTTATTTCAATATTTTCAATATCATTAATCCCCGTATCAGCATTTTTTAAAAAGTCTAAAATAAATTTCTTTTTATTTAAATCATCCAATGCATCACCAGCAGCTGAGTACATACCACTATGCCCTAAACCATTGATCACAATAATTGAAGAAATTGCTTTAATTACTGATTTAGACATTTTACCAAAGCCAAATGAAGCTAATGATGTTAAGAACAAAGAATTAGTTCTAAAAATAGTATTTTCATCGTCGTCAAGTAACGAAATGAATTTACTGCCTTCTTCAAAATGCTTATCATTGACTTCTAGAATTTCTTGTTCTTCTCTAATAAACAAAGTTTGTTCTCGTTTATTAGGAGTATAGAATAACCATTCACTTTTAATGCAATTTTCATCTGCCTCGAATCCATATCTGTATTTTATATTTTTAATTCTAAATACCAATTGGAAAAAAGTTGGCTCTTTTAATTTATCTACTGATAATTTAAAAGGCTCAATAATATTTAAAATTTTATCGTCTTTTACAGATGATGTTACAATACGAATAAAAGTAACTAATGCTTTAATAATATTACTTTTACCACTAGCATTTGCACCATAAATTGCTTTGGATTTAATTAATGACATTTTATCATCAATTTCAATTACATTACGCTTATCAATTGACGGATGAAATGATTTAATTTTTGCAGCAGTCATATTTAAGGTTTGTTCATCCTTAAATGACCAAAAGTTTCCGAAATTAAATTCTTCAATCATTTCTTCTTATTTTAAAATTTGTATTTTTTTTACAAATATAAGAATAAGCTTTGGGATATGTACTATATTTGGATGTTAAATAATTTGGATGTTTATACTTAAAGTATTTCGCTAACATCGTAATTTACGAAATAAATAATAAGAAAAATTTCGTAAAATTAAACTCAAATATATAAAAAAAACTATATTTTACACCTTGTTGTGTAATACAAAAAACCTCGCTTAAAACACTTAGTGAGGTTGTTATTTGTACTATATTGTGTTTTTGTAGCTAAAATTGGAGTTGTGCAACAATTACCTATGTTAGCTGCTGGCTTTTATCATTTTATTATAAACTCGCCGTCATATTCTTTACTTTCTGTATAAATTCTAAACCCAAGAATTTTCCATATTTTTGATGCATACAAACGATAATTGTATTGTTTACTAATTTCAGTTTTATTAAAAGCTATAGAATGAATTTCCAATTCTGTACCACCAATAATACCTAACTTTTCTGTTTTTACATCTGTAAATTTTATTTCATTATCTTTCTTAATATAGAATATAGATAGATTTATTTTTGAGATAATTTTATTTTCAATTAATTCATCAATTTTAAACTTTTCTGTATATGTATTAGATTTATTTGATAAGTCAATGAAATTATATTCATTTGATGAATTTTGTGAAATTATAGAAATTAATCCAATCGTTAAAATTACAGTTTTTAGAATTCCTATTTTGTTTTTAATATACTTTAATACTTCAAAGCATATAAATAAGAAATATATAAATATTGCTATATTTAATAAAATCCAAATTAATTCAAACATAAAAGTAATATTATTTTAGAGTAATGTTTTAGAAAGCTTGCTGCTAACGGTTGACGGATTTGCTAAATAAAAAATATAGCAACGAAGTTGCGTGTATTTTTTATTTAGCAAAACTCCAATTATATTTACAACAATACAGTTTACAACAGATAATCTTTCATCGAAATTTTCAAAGTCAACTATTTCTTCAAAAGGGATTTCGTTCGGATAATTTTCGATTAATTCTTTAAGCGTCTTGTTTTTCATAATGCCGTAAATCTTTATCTTTAAACGGAGAAAAATATAGTAAAATTAAAAATAATCTATATTTCTTTATACTATCCCAAACATACAACAACCATTTAACAATAAATTACGGTTTCACGTAAAACAAAAAACCTCTCTAAAATTTCTTCTAAAGAGGTTATTATTTATACTATTTTGTTTTTTATGATTAAAAATGGAGTTGCGCAACAGTTACCGATGTTAGCTGACGTTGCTTTTATCTCTTTTCATTTCTTCTGATTTCATTTTATCCACTAATTCAGTAATTCTCCTTTCATCGAATCCTAATTTTAGTTTATAATGTTCAAAATACTGATTTAATTCATTGTCTAAGTTTTGAGCTTCTTCTATTATGTCGCTAAAATATTTCAACATTTCCTTATTACCAGTTTCAGAATAAAATTTTTGAATCTCAAGTCTGAAATATTTATGTATTAAATAATTCCTTTTATCTAATACATTCTTTAATTGTAGTTTATGTTCATCAGTTAAACCATAATTTACTTTAATTTCTTGAATTAAAAGCCCCATAGTTTTTCTTGAATTTTCTACTTCATCAATTATTTCATTAACCTCTTTATTAGTTTTTGGTTTGTTTTTGAAAATTCTATTTGTCCAAAGCATTATAGAAAAAGTTTCTTCTAAACAATTTGTAATATAAATAGCTAAACCAAAATAAGCATAAATTACGCGTACTTTACCATTTTCATCTTCAAGATAATATTCATCTAAAGCTTCTTGATATTTTCCCATAATTTGATAACGTTCGTTTTGGTGCAATGTCAGTTAACGTTTTGGGGCTTTGCGAAGGAGCGGATTAGAAAGACGAAACTTTCAACTTTGCACTAACGTAGCAAAACCATTTTTTTATTTGCTAATTTACATTTTTCCAGCAAATAAAAAATGGTTTTTGCGGGTAAAAAGCATAGATGTCGAATTTGTACTTAACCCGCTCTTTTGCAAAATCCTTGTTATGGGAAGTGCTTATTCGGTTATAAATTGTTCGTAGCTATCAAGTTTCGCTTTGTCAATTTGATAGTTTCCGTTTGCATCTTTGCAGATTATTACGCTATCAAATCCAAGTTCATTCATCTTCTCGATAGTTAAAAGTTCTCCTTCTTTAACTTGAAAAACTCTACGCAATAACCAATCTGAAAGAGCTTTATTGGGATTGGTCATTAAAGCTTTCGAGTTGTCTTGACAAACTTTTGCTGAAAAAACTTCTCCTGTTGGGATTTTTAATTCAAATAATTGGTCTCTTTCAGGGAAGAAATTTGGAAATTGTTTATGGATTTCAGCAGGAATTGGTATATATACCTCTCCAAAATCTCTTTTTCTACCTCCTGCATTCCATTGATTTAATCCGCTTTTTTCAAAGACGAATTTTTCTTTGTTCTTAATTCCATAAAGTGGTAAAATGACATAATTTTCACCACGAACAAATTTATCTGTTGCAGGTTTTAAATCTTTATCTTCAAATAATTCTAAAAGTAAAGTATAAGGGTCTTCTAAAATTTCAATTGGTATTTTAAAAGCATTATCGGGAATATAAAATTTTCTGAAAAGCGTACTTTTTGAATAGTTAAAACTATAAAAATTCTTACCGTCTTCAAATTGTAAACTTGCAGAATTTTGTTTTACAGCGTGAATATTCTCGATGTCAATTTTGTCATAATCTGTTTCAAATAGAACAAGTTCACTATCTTTTCTTGCAACAATATGGTATAAAGAACTTTCAATGTTGTACAAACGATTAGCTAAATCAATTCTTTCATTTCTAAATTCGGCTAATTTATGAGCTAAATCTTTTCCTTTAAAATCAGATAAAACTCTTGAAAGTGAATTGAATTCAGCAACTTTTTCAGTGCTGTTATTTGAATTACAAACGAATGTCTTTAAACCGACACCGATTGAATTATAGTTCGCATCGAATGCTGTATCTGAACGAGATAAATTTCCTGCATCAAAACTTCTACAGAAAATGTTTTCTGCTACACGGTAATTGATAAAAGGAATTGCACTTTCGCTGAAAAGTTTTTAGGAGCTATTTCCCGCTTTACGTTTCAATCTTTTTTGTTCATTCTTCACAAAAAAGGATTTCCACTGCAATCGGGGCTATTGATTTAGTGCATAAAAGATAAAATCAGATAATTGTTCTTCATCTTCATTAAATTTCATAACGATTTTTGAAGTTAGATTATCTACAAAAGTTTGAATATCTTCCATTGATTTTAATTCTCCAAGAAATTTAAAATCTGTGTTTTTAATATCTTCAAATTCATTGAAATATAGAAAAATATCAGTTTTAAAACTGTCAGCATAATTATCTTTAATTTCAGATAAATACTCCTTTAAAATTTCTATTTTTTCTTCAAAATTTAGCATATGTCAGATATTAAATGATATTCTCTTGTTTCTTTAGATTTAATAATTCTTTCTTCAAATTTTAAGTTTTTCAATGGATTATCAATTGTAAGAAAAGTTGGTAAATCATCCATATTTAAAACTAACGTAACTATATAATCATTTTTATATTCCTGTGCTTTAAAGTATTCATTTTCAGTTAATCTAAATTTACCTTTCTTAGCTCTAATTCCTTTAACTTCCGCTAAAAATGAACTTTCATTCACATTGATTTGAAAATCATAACCATCTCCATACAAACGAGCGTCTTCAATAATACCATTTTTGAAAATGTCAATAGAATTATAATTATTCATAAAATACAATTCAGCTTCTAATCCTGTTTCTTGTAGCTTTTTAAATCTTGATTTTACAATTGGTTTTACTTCAACAAAAATATCTTTAATCTTAAAATTATCTTTCAAAAATAGTTTGACAATATTGGCATATTCAATCACATTTTCTTTTCCAAACAAACTATCAATCAGTAATTTTCTATGGATATAGGCATCGCCTTTTTGCCACCAACCTTTTCTGCTGTTTTCAAAAAATGGGTCAAACAAATCCATTCGATTTTTTACAACACTTCCAGTTTCAACTATTCCTATTTCAACAAAATATTCAAAAAATGAAAGTTTAGTTTTAAAGCCAAATTGTTTGATAAATTCTTTATCAAATTTTGCTAATCCATATCCTAATAAATTTAGGATTTCATAATTTTTGTGCTTATTTCCTTTATTCATCATCAATTAAGCTACAGATTTATAACCTTGGAAAGCAAAACACTCTTTTGGAGTTAATTTTCTTATTCCAAAATCATCTTTTATCAAAGGTACATTATGTCCACCTGCACCCATATTTGCAGTTAATGTAGGACAAACATTGCTTTTGTTTTCTTTTACATAAACTCTACGCCATTGATAAACGGTATCCTTGCTTGTTATAGTTTTAACAAGTTCAGGATAATACTGATGAGTTTCAGGATAATAATATTTATCTTCTTGTTTCTCTTTGTCTAAAATGTCATGAATTGTTTTTGTTAATTTAATTTCTTCTGGAAATTGAAAATTGGTATAATTCGGAACTTGATTCGGGTCGAATGCAACAACAAAAATTCTTTCTCTATTTTGTGGAACATTTGCGTGAGTCATTGTGTTCAAAACTTTATGAAACACTTTGTAACCCAATTTTTCTTCTAAAATTTCAAGAATAACCTTGAAGGTTTTTCCTTTATCGTGAGAAACTAAATTTTTTACATTTTCTAAAAACACAACTTTTGGTTTGTGTTTTTCTATAATTTGTTCTAAATCAAAAAATAAAGTACCTCTAGTATCTGAAAATCCTTTTCTAAGTCCCGCAATAGAAAATGCCTGACAAGGGAAACCAGCACATAAAACGTCAAATTCTTTTGGTATATAATTTTTGACTGATTCTTTTGTAATATCTCCAAAAGGAACCTCTCCAAAATTTTCACGATACGTTTTTTGAGCATCTTTATTCCATTCGCTAGTATAAACACATTTCCCACCTACATTTTGCATAGCGATTCTAAAACCACCAATTCCAGCAAATAGGTCGATAAATTTGAACGTGTAATTTTCGGGAGTTGGAAATGGAACATTTTCAACTTCGAATAATAATTGTTGTAATGCTTCTTCCTCTACAACCGAAATTTCATTTTCGTTTTTGTATTCTACATAATTTTTCAGAATACTTAAAGCTTCTTCTTTATAGTATTTTGAAACTCCGTTATGTATATTATGTAGGTAATGAGTTAATACGGCTTTTTCTTCTTCTAAAGGTTCAACAAGCTTAATCTGATAACTTTTGTTATCAAATTCCTCTATGCTTATTTTCTCTTTTATCAACATTCTCTTTTAGCTTACTTATTAATGTTGCAATTTACAAATTAAAATCAAGTTTTGTTGAATTGAGATTTTGAAATCGGATTTTTATTTTTTGTACGGACTTTCAGAAAGCATTTCCCATAACATTATTTTTCACGAAACTACTATAGCTTTAGTTTCATGTAAATAACAAATATATAAACAAATCTAGTTTATAACCATTATTGTGTAAATAAGTAAAGGGCTTCTATATAGAAGCCCTTTACTTATATTAATTTACGTATAAATAAAAAACTCAGGTGAATTTTTAACCTAAAAACCAACACCTGAGTAATAAATGAACGTCATGCCTATGACTTAAATTCATTTCAAATTTAGGATATTCATATTAAACAAGGAGTTTTTAAATACTTATCATCTTGTATATTTTTTAAATATTCTAAATTTTTATTTTTTTAGATTTCTTCTGTTTTGAAGTCAAATAAATCTTTAGGAGATTTGTTTAATCCTTTAGCTAACTCTACAATTGTTGTAATTTGAATGTTCCTTTCTCCTTTTTCAATTTTACTAATCTCACTAAAATCGACATCACATCTTTGAGCTAGTTGTCTATAGCTTAAACCTTTTTCAGTTCTAATTTTTTCGAGATTTTTTCCAAAATATATTAAATAACTTCTTTTGTTATCCTCAATTGTCATGATAATAGTTTAAGAGCAATTTCAATATTATTTGAAATAAAAATGTAGGTAAAGTTTTCTACATTAGATTTTTTTTACTATCTTTGATTAAAGAATTACAAGAATATGTAATTTTGCAATACTTATATAGAAAATATTAAGCTATTGCTTATAGTCTCGCCGTTGAAAACTGGTAATTTTTGGAACGAGATGGTAAGTAGATAAGCTCACGTCTTATGCCGTGGGCTCACTTATCTGTTCCTCGGTATACCAGTACCTCAGCGGCGGATAATGATGAGTTCCACGGTTTTTTGTTTTTGGTCGTTTCTTCCATTACAAATAACACTGAACTTCATACAATAAATAAACTTGGTTTTATTCCTCTACAAATCAAGTGAAATACACTCTCTATAAATATGTATTTCTATAAAAGAAATGCACAGATGGTTATTCGATTCTACTAGAATTGAAAAGTGATAGTAATAGATTTCTCGAAATGAAAGAGTATTAGAGAAATAATGTGTTAAAAAGTGTTAAATCCCTGTATCGGTGTATATCCAAAATGACACTTTTCTGTATCGGTTGTATATCCGAGCTATATCCATTCTGTATCCATTGTATATGCGTTCCGTATGGTTTGTTCGTGGTTCGTGTATCGGAAGGGATATGATTTTTGATTTAAGACGTGGGATTTATGATGTAAAAATTACAGATTAGATGTTAGATATGAGAATTGAAATTTTAGATTTGTACTATGTAAAAAGTAGA
>NZ_DFRA01000017.1:0-2950 GCF_002378465.1 Empedobacter sp. UBA3475
TGTCACTTTTTTATTCATAGCTTATCTATTTTAATTATAGGTATTCATATGCCCTTCGGGGAATCGTCAAAAAAACTAACGAAAAAAGACTTGGCCGTAAACCTCTCTACTAAAAATGCCCTCATTTCACTAAAGATTTTACAAACCCTACGGGCTAAAAACTTTTTAACGCTCCATTCATCCATTTTCTTAACGTGTGAGTTTTAATGCCGGGTATTCATCCTTTTTCAATATTCAAATTCCTTTTTAATAACATTTGAAATTAAAAATTCTTTAATGTCACTTTTTAATTGACTAAAAAGTAACCAAAAAGTCAAGGCCGTAAACCTCTCTACTAAAAATGTTCTCATTTCACTAAAGATTTTACAAACCCTACGGGCTAAAAACTTTTTAACGCTGCACTCAAACATTTTCTTAACGTGAGAGTTTTAATGCCGGTTTTTTCTAATTCTTTTTCAATATTCAAATTCCTTGTCATTCAGAACTTTCAAAGAATCTCATATCTAATTGTTCATAAAAACATTTTACATCGTAAATCCCATATCAAAAACCTTATACATACATTCTACTGCCACCCTACTGCCACTATGTTGCCTTTATCCTGCCTTTATCCTGCCTTTATCTTGGGATCATCCAGCGTGTTTCAATAAAACCTAAAAATCCCCCTTTGTATATGTTTTTCACATTTGATGAGCGTTAACAATCACCCCACCCTACGGGTGTACAAATCACCCTCCAAAATTATGGTTTAAGCTGTTATAAGCTCAATACCTGCTTTATCAGCTTTGTATTTTATTTTATGTATGAGCTCATAATAGCTCCAGTTTCTTAAGACAAATCTTTCTTCTTTGGCAATTTGTATTTTTTCTTCTTGATCTACAATAACTATCGTTCCTGCTTTTTTTTCCACACAAAAATCAATTAACATTCTACTGTAGACATGTAGCCGATGATGAATATATTTACTCTCTGTATTTTTTAATTTTTTTGCTATTTTTAATTTTCTTGCTTTTCCTTTCCCTCCTTTGCAAAAAGGCACTCCTTCTAGTATTCTTTTACGAGAAGCTTGTATGGCTAATCTTCTATATAGAAATTCTTCTTTGCTACCAATGGTAAGCTGAGATCTACCTATTTTTACAATCAACGGATATTCTAATGACAAAGAAACTTCTGCAATAATATCGGGTTGTAATTGATTTTTTTCTTTTTCAATTTCTACCGTGAATACCCAAAATATTTTATTTTTTTCTAATTTAATATGTGATCTACAAATTCTAATTTCTTTGCTTACTACTTGCTCCAATAGCTTATAATTATCAATATAGTCTCTTCCAAGATACGTTTTAAATGGAATTTTATAAAGTTTAAAATAAATGTATTTATTATCTTTATCATACGAGAATTTACTTATTCTCGCTATGTTAAAAGGAATTGCTATATCTCGTTTAAAAATTTTTAATGAAAGTTCCCCTTTCCAATACTTGACACAATCCTTCTTGAAGGATAGGTATAACGTATTGATCAAACTAGACAATATATACATCGGAACTTCGTCCTTAAAACGTTTTGAGAGCACACGATAAATTGTAGTCGACCGTGACCATTTGAGTATTCCAGAATCATCTTTGTTTTCGTCTGCTAATTTATATTTGATTCCTTCAGAGAAATAAAAAAAATCTTTCACCATTTCTTGCACATACAAATGAGAAACAATCATATTAGCCGCTATAAAACATCTATTTTGCCATTTATAAAGCGTACTCACAACTTCTTTTCGTTCTTCTTGGGTTGGTAAATCAGCAATTAACTGTATTTTACGTGTTAAAAAAACTGTAGAATTTTCCATATTTAGTTATTTAGGGGTTTAAACTTGTTTTGTTGAGTCAATTTATAAGCGACGACAAATTCATTGTGCACTTCTTTCTGAGAAAGTTCTAATGTCTTGGCAATGGTTGTAAACGATTGTTTCATTTCGAATCGAAGCTTTAAAATCAACGATTGTTTTTCGGTCATTTGATTTGGTGCCTTTTCCTCGGAAATTATTTCTTTTTTAGACACGAATACATCTTGACTATTTATAAGGTTCTTAACATCCTCTATTGCACTTTTAATCTCCATACTCGTTTCTGAAACTCTTTTTCCCATTGCATTGGCAATTGCTTTGTATCTAAATCCATATTTCAAGCAGAGTTCAATCAAATGTTTTCTTTCAGCGCTTAATAAGGGTAATATTTTTCTAATTTCTTCATAATGTTGGTCATGTATTAGTTTATCCTTTATGTTTTCTGCAGCCTCTAAAGGATCGTATACAGTCAAATAATTCTCATAATTCTCGTAACTCTCTAATGAATGCACTGACCTAAAAAATTTATTTTTAGAACTTCTATAATGCGAATAACAGCTGTGTTTCAAAACAAGTCGCGTGAAAAAAAAGATATGTTCAGGTTTTTCAATTTTCTCACGATATTCCCATAATTTCAGAAACGCATCTTGTACCAAACATTCTACAACAAATTCATCATCAACTATTTGTTTACCAATCCAAAAAAGTAGTCTTTTATGTCGTGAATAAATTTGCTCTAAGGCTTTGGGTTCGCCTTTTTTCAATAATTCATATTCTTTTTCTAGCATAATAAAGGTGGTTTTAATTATGTTTTACGTGATACGTATTACGTTCTACGTTTTAACATCGTTTTTTAAATTCAACATTAGTTTTAAAAGCCACTCCTTTTCCTGTACATCGCGCCAACTTTGTTCTTGGGAAAGGGGTTTTTTGTTATGTTTTACGCTCTACGCTTAACGTTTTACGTTATTTTTTTAGTTTTACGTGATACGTATTAAGTTCTACATTTTTATTCTTATTATATTCAAATTCACTAATAACAAAGAATTTTAGAGTCGACATACGATTTGTAGACGAGCTTCAATTCATTGAAACAAGCGTAAAAAA
>NZ_DFRA01000065.1:0-71348 GCF_002378465.1 Empedobacter sp. UBA3475
GTTTTTTAGGGAAGATTACAGAGTTATCGGAAATAGATTGAAATACTAAGCAATAAGAACCGTTACAAAATAATTACTACTCTTTTTCAACAATATTTATAAAATTTTGATTTTCAATAAATAGTAGCTTTTATAAATACTTTAAAATAAAAAAAAAACCAACTTTTCAGTTGGCTTATTAATTTATCTAAGTAATATCAAAAATTAACAATTCTCGATTACGCTTTTTACCACGCGAATTACATTTGGCATTGCTGTATTCGCTGCATTTAATACATCTTCGTGCGAAACATCGAATGAAATTTCTGGTCCACCTAAATCTGTAATAATAGATAAACAAAAAACGCGCATATCCATGTGACGAGCAACAATAACTTCAGGAACTGTACTCATACCAACACAATCTCCTCCAATAAAACGAACCAATCCGTATTCAGATGGCGTTTCGAAAGTTGGTCCTTGTAATCCTACATAAACTCCTTGATGAACCAGGATATCATTTGCTTTTGCAAATTCTGCAGCTTCATTCAACATTTCTCTGTCATATGCTTTAGACATATCCACAAAACGAGGTCCTAATTCGTCAATATTTTTTCCGCGTAAAGGATGTTCTGGCATCATATTAATATGATCTTTTACCAATAAAATATCTCCAACTTGGAAATTTGGATTAACACCTCCAGAAGCATTCGATAAAACAACTTTCTTAATTCCTAATCCGTTAAATACACGCATTGGGAACGTTACTTCTTCCATCGAATATCCTTCATAATAATGGAAACGACCAGCCATCATCAAAACTTTTTTACCTAAAATAGTTCCGTATACTAAATGACCTTTGTGCCCTTCTACTGTTACTTGAGGAAAGTTTGGTATATCTTTGTAGCTAATAACAACTTTATTTTCTACTTCATCTTCTAATTTTCCTAATCCAGACCCTAACACAATTACAAATTCTGGTTGATCTGGCAATAAATTATTGATGTACTTTACAGCCTCATTAATTCTGTCCAACATACTCTAAAATAGTTTGATTAAATTTTTCTTTATCGTTAATATCGATACTAATCGGAATGTAGTATAAATCGTCCTTTATCATGGATTCTTCCATCAAACGCATATAATCTTTCTCTGTTGTCATGATAATTTTATCAAAACGCTTTCTACCTTCCGTATCTTCGTATCGTTTGTAAATATACTCAATTTCTGATTGACTAAAATTATGATGATCTGGATATTCTAAATGCAAGACATTTGCAAAGTTTTCTTCCGCAAATTTTACCAAACCATCTGTTTTAGCAATTCCTGTAACTAAAATAACATTCAGATTTTTCCAAGTCGATTTCTCAACATTATCCAATTTCCCAATCAATTTGTTATCATAAACAATTTTCGAAAAAAATAATTGCTGATGAGATTTTAAGTTAATCTTTTTCGAAATTTCTTTGTGTTTTTCTTCCGAAATTCTGTCTGGACATTTCGTTACAATAATAATATCTGCACGACGAACTCCACTTCTACTCTCTCTCAAATCACCTGCTGGCAATAAAAAATCTTTGTAATATGGATTATTGTAATCGGTCAACAAAATATTGAAACCAGCTTTTATTCCTCGATGTTGATATGCATCATCCAACAAAATTGCTTCTGCATTATAATGGTCAATTAATTTTTGTGCACCAAAAGCTCTGTCTTCGCAAACAGCAATCAATATTCTATTCTTGAAACGTTGAAAAAACTGCATTGGTTCGTCTCCTATATCATACACTTTTGAAGAATAATTTGCAATCAAAAAACCCTTTGTTTTTCGTCCATATCCTCTACTCAATGTTGCAATTAATTTTTCGTCTTTCAACAAATCAATTAAATACATGATATGAGGTGACTTTCCCGTTCCGCCAACAGAAAGGTTTCCAACATTAATAATTGGAATATTGAATGATGAGGAACGCATCATTCCTATATTGTAAAACAGATTTCGAACCGAAGTTCCTATCCAATATAAACCAGAAAATGGAAGTAAAAATCTACGCCAATTCATTTTTATTTTTAATATTAAGCGAAAATACTATTTTCAATTTTAATTCTAAAGAAAGAAACACTTCATTTCTTTATTCAGCGAAAAAAAACCTATTCTATCGGAACAGGTTTTTAATTATTTATTAATCGTATAATTTATTCAATTCGTTGGCATAACTCGTTTTATCTTCTATCTTCCAACCATAGGTTTTTGCAAGGAAATACAAATCGCCAAGATTTTGAATTAATTGTTGATGTGCTTCTTGTTTTAGTTTGGTTTGATCCACAGTTTTTTCCACATGCTCCACGGCACGTTTTTTAATTCCGTTCAAATCATCTTTACTAAATTTATTGAAAACACTTTGATCCATGTCATAAAAACTAACATCTGGATATACTTGGATTTCAACTGGAGGAATAGATTTGATGATGATTTTTTTATTCACCGAATCCAATTCAATATCCATTTTTTTTAAATCATACGTTGCTTGTGCTTTGGCTTTCACCAAAAGTGTCACCTTTTTATCCGCAGAAAAAATATCAGTTAAACCTGGCAACGATTTTTTTGACGTGTGATTGTATAAATCTGAATAGGTTTGTTCTGCAACAATCATTTTATTCATTCGTTCGATTTGATACGCAATCACATGAGATTGTTCGGTATAGCTTTCAGATTTGAATTTATCCATGATGAAATACGTTATCATCACACCAAAAATAAAGGCTACAACAACAAGAATTATTTTCTTTAAATTATTCATTTGCATAATTTGGAGTCAATGGCGTACCATTCACAATCTGTGCCAAATCTTCTTCTAGATAGCCCGAAACTGGAGATTCTACAATTCTACCAACTTCTTCTTTTTTATTATTATATACGATAATTGTCGGAACGTGAGTCACATTTTTATTGATTTCTTCTCCGTTGAAACTTTTCTTTTGACGATTTACACCAATCACTTTCAAACGATTTTGAGGAAATTTAATATCATCTAAAATTTTGTACAAACGTGGTAATTCACGACGAGAATCTGGACACCAAGTTCCTACAAAAACTTCCAAACGGTAGTTACGTAAATCTTTTAAACCTTTCAATTTACTTTTCTCAACTTCGTAAGTGTCATATTCGTGGTGATACCATTCTTTAAAATCTTCTTCTTCCAAAGCTTTTCTATTGAATTCTCCCGTCAACATTTTCTTCCCATTTTCAGCTGTAATCGTACGATTCAACACTTTATTTTGAGCAAACGATTGCGTAGAAAATCCCAACATTGCAACAAGTGCAATTGCTAATATTTTTTTCATTGTATTTTTAGTTTATAGGTTAAATGTATAAATAATTATGAAATGATTTGCCCATTTTCAACTTTAATTGAGCCAATTTCGAAAGTCGCCAATTGATTCAATAAAGGATAATTTTTGGATGCTCCTTTATAAACTTGTTTTTCAGCATCAATTTCGAGATGACCAATAAATTTTCGCAAATCACCAATTTCAATAATTTTTGCGATTTGCTCTACCGAATTATTTTCTTCGTTGTATTCATCTTCAAAATAAATTCCCAAATCAACAACAGAAGATTTTTCACCATTCAGAATTTGAACATTATGAATCACAACATCCAAATATTTTTGTCCATTTTGAGGAATCGCTAAATATTCATCAAACGGAAAGTTATCTTGCGTAGCTAAAGCATTCAATCCTGCTAAAATAGCCAATGCATTGTATTTTCTTGTTGTATTACGTTGATAATCATTCGGAAAATGTCCCGCTTCAAATAATACGCACGGATAATCCATTTTTGTAAAATTATCCCCAGTAGACATCGGATAGAACTCTGATGTATAACGACCTACATGACCAGGAATTACTTTTTGCAATTCAATATTCATTGCCTGAATAATTCCCATCGTTTTTTCGCGAACTTCGTTTACATCTTCTTCAACATTGTAAGAAGGCGCCAAAAAAGAAAGCGTTGCAGGTTTTGCTGTTTGTCCAACATTGAAAATCGTACGCTGATCATGCAAATTGAATAACGTTTGATAATTTCCTTTCTCCACTTGATTCAACAAAACATGAATTTCTGTTGATTCTTTTGCTAAAAAGTCACGATTAATATCAATTCCAACCGCATTTCTACGTGTATTGACATTTGCACCATCAGGATTTAACATCGGAATAAAATCAATTGTCAATTGAGATAAAATGGTTTGAGCTAATTCAGATTTTTGTTCAAAAAAATTAATCACATCAAACATTGCACGCGTTCCAGAAGATTCGTTTCCGTGCATTTGAGACCAAATCAATAAACGTTTTTCTCCATTCCCGAAACTTAATTTATAAATCTCATTTCCTAAAAAAGATGTTCCAATTTGCTCTTTTTGACTTGATTTTAATGAAAAATAGTGATTTAAAGCTTCAAAATTTAACCATTTAGAATCAAAACCTTCTTGTCTGAAAGTTGTATATTCTTTCTCTAATTGATGAATATCAAACATATTTATTATGTTATACGTTTATAATTTCTATGTCATAAATTTTGATTATCAAAATAAATAAAACCGTCAATTCGAGTGAAATTCGTTTAGAATTTTGTATCGAGAATAAGGTTTTTGAAGATAAAATATATCTTAATTCTCGATACAATTTTTAAAAATAATCTTTCTAAAAATCACTCGAATTGACGAATTTTAATCCAAAATATACAACATTATTATTTATATTAAATTGATTTCTTGAAAGTTTTGCGACGTTTGTGATTTACAGGATTATATGCTTTCCATAAAACTTGAATACTTTCGTTGTCCGCTAATTCAGGGTTTGTTTCCAAAAATTTGATCCCGTTGTTTCTAAACGTATCAAACATTGCATTAAAAATCAATGCTGTAACTCCCTTTCCTTGAAATTTCGGATCAATTCCAATCAAATAAAATTGAGCAGAATCATTATTTTTACTTGCTTTCATCAAATGCCACCAACCAAAAGGAAAAATTTTACCTTTCGCTTTTTGCATCGCTTTCGAGTAAGAAGGCATCGTAATTGCAAACGAAACCATTTTTCCGTCTTCATCAACAATACAGTTCACAAAATCTGGATTGATAAACGGAATATATTTCTTTTTGTAATATTCTATTTGGTAATCCGCAATTGGCACATAAGTATCCAATTCGCTGTAAGTTTTATCTAACAAATCGAACATTTCGTCGACATACGGAATAATTTCAGAAGTTTTTGTAAACTTCAATTCTCGTAATTTGTAACGTTCTCGAATAATTTTATTAAATTTGATAACCTTTTCTGGCAATTCTGTTGGTGCAGCCAATTCATATTCCACCCACTCATTAGCCGTTTCAAAACCTAATGATTCTAAGTGTTGCGCATAGTACGGAAAATTATATAAACCAACCATTGTAGCCAATTTATCATATCCGAAAGTTAGCAAACCTGCCTTTTCCAAATTCGAAAAACCAACTGGTCCCTCTATATATTCTAATTGATTTTCTTTACCTATTTCCGTGACTTTTGCCAAAAGTACTTTCGTGACTTCGATATCATCAATCATATCAAACCAGCCGAAACGCATTTTACGTTTTTGTTGATTATTGACTTCTTGCCAATTGATAATTGCCGCAACACGTCCCACAATCTTACCTTCTTTTTCAGCAAGAAAATAACGCGCTTCAGCATCTTTAAAAACGGGATTTTTAGAAACATCTAATGTTTCCTTCTCCTCATTAATAAAGGGTGGAACGTAATATTGATTATCCTTATACAAATTCATCGGAAACTTAATAAATGCTTCCAAATCGTGTTTTGATTGTACTTCTATTATGCGAATACTCATAGCTTACAAAGGTAATGAGTTTTGTAATTTCAATTCAAAAATTTTTGAGCAAAATGTCAGTTTTTGTTCATTTTTATATGATTTAATACAGAACTCTGCCAAAAAAACTAACTTTTCTGCTATTTTTGTCTCTATTCACTTATTGGAATACTTTTTGAATTTTGAATAAATATTAAAATTGATTAAAAAATAAAATAGAAAATAGATGACAGGTTATTACATTATTATTGGGTTATTTATGCTGATTAGTTGGTTTGTTAGTAACCGACTGCAAAGTAAATTTAAGTATTATTCGAAGGTACATTTAGCAAACGGAATGTCAGGAAAAGAGATTGCAGAAAAAATGCTTTCTGATAATAATATTCGCGATGTTCGTGTTATCTCTACTCCTGGACAATTGACGGACCATTACAATCCTGCTGATAAAACGGTAAACTTATCGGAAGTTGTTTACCACGAACGAAATGCAGCGGCAGCAGCAGTTGCAGCGCACGAGTGTGGTCACGCAGTACAACATGCGGTTGGTTATAATATGTTGCATTTACGCTCGAAAATGGTTCCAATGGTAAACGTTGCATCTCGCTTAAATCAATGGATTTTGATGTTAGGATTAATCGTGATGGCTTCATCTAAAAATGCAACTTTATTGTGGATTGGTATTTTCCTATTTGCGGTAACAACAGTTTTCGCATTTGTTACTTTACCTGTAGAATACGACGCTTCCAACCGTGCGTTAGCTTGGTTAAAAGGAAACAATATGGTAATGCCAAACGAATATGAAGGCGCAAAAGATTCATTAAAATGGGCTGCAAGAACTTATGTAGTAGCGGCGATTGGTTCATTAGCGCAATTACTTTATTTTGTAATGATGGCAATGGGCGGACGACGAGATTAAAACTTAATTATTATAAAATTAAAAAAATCCCTTCAAAAATTTTTGAAGGGATTTTTTATTATTTCTTATCGTATAATTTATTGTATAAATCTTGATATTTAGCCAAGACATTTTTACGTTTCAATTTTAATGTTGGCGTTAATAATCCATCATCAATTGTCCATTCATCAGGAGTTAATTCAAACTTTTTGATTTGTTCCCAATGTCCTAAACCTTTATTCATTTTTTCAATTTCACGACCTATAATATCTAAAATTGCAGGCTCTTTAATTAAATCTGCCTTCGTTGCAGGTTCAGCAATTCCTTTGATACGTAAATAATCTTTCAACACTTGAAAATTAGGTTGAATAATCGCACAAGGCATCTTCTCTCCTTCTCCAACAACCATTACTTGCTCGATAAAACGAGATTGTTTAAACTTATTTTCAATAATTTGAGGTGCAATATATTTTCCTCCAGAAGTTTTGAACATCTCTTTTTTACGATCAGTAATTTTAAGTAAACCTCTTTCAAGAACTCCAATATCACCCGTTTTGAAATAACCATCTGGTGTGAATGCTTCAGCAGTTTTTTCAGGATCTTTATAATAACCTTGTGTAACGTTAGGACCTTTGACTAAAATCTCTCCATCTTCTGCAATTTTAACCTCGATTCCTTTTAATGGAGCACCAACAGTTCCGATTCCGAAACCATCTTTCTTCATACAATTCACCGAAATTACAGGAGAAGTTTCTGTCAAACCATAACCTTCTAAAATTGGAATTCCAGCACCCCAGAAAATATGATTCAAACGTGCTGCTAAAGGTGCAGATCCCGACACCATACATACTAAATTTCCTCCAACTCCTTCTTTCCATTTACTGAAAACCAAACTTTTCGCGATAGAATGTTTCAACCCAAATAATCCACCTTTTGGATTATAAGGATCGTAATCTTCAACAAGGCTTAAAGCCCACATAAAAATTTTCGTTTTAAGACCTCCTGCAGAAGCACCTGTATTGTAAATTTTATCGTAAACCTTTTCAACTAATCGAGGCACAACCGTCATTACATGTGGTTTGACCTCTTTCATATTATCTCCTAATTTATCGATGCTTTCTGCATACCAAATTCCAATACTCAAATGTTGATACAAATAAATCAACATACGTTCGAAAACATGATTAATCGGAAGAAAACTTAACGCAATCGCATGATTTGGAAAATCTGGAATACGATCAACAGACATTAAAACATCAGAAACGATATTTTCGTGCGTTAATACAACACCTTTCGGACGACCTGTTGTTCCAGAAGTATAAATCAAAGTTGCCATATCAGAAGGTTTTATCATCTCTTTGATACTATCTACTTCATGTTGTGTTGAATTATCTTCACCCAAATCTAAAATTTCTTTATAATTAGGAACTCCAGCAATTTCATCAAAACTATAAATCCCAACCAATGTTGACACTTTATCTTTTACAGCCGCAACCGTATCGTATAAACCTTTATCAGAAACAATGATAAATTTACATTCAGCATTATTTAAGATATAATCAAAATCATCTTCCGAAAGTGTTGGATATAATGGAACGGAAATCGCGCCAACTTGCTGAATACCGATATCACAGATGTTCCATTCGGTACGATTAGTTGAAGTGACTATTGCAATTTTATCTTGTGGCTTGATTCCTAATTGTAATAATCCTCGACTAAATGCATTTGCTTTGCCAACGTATTCTTGCGTAGATGTTTTCACCCAAGTTCCGTTCACTTTAGACACCAATGCATCTTCTCGAGGATTATTTTCTAATTGATTTTGCGGAAAATCAAATAATCTTTTTATTTCCATGGTTTTGAATAATTTTCTTAGTTGCAAAATACTAATAAAAAAATTATAATGCAAGCATATAAAATTATTTTAGTGTAAATCTTACACCAATAAAAACACAGAAATTTTATTTATTTAAGACTTATTCTTCATCATCTAACAAAGACATTTCTTGATCATAAAAATCTAAAGCGTCTTCAATTAAATTAGCAATTTCAGTATTAAATTCTTCGTTATCTTCTTCTTCAGAAATATCTTCAAACCATTCAATATCGTCAGTTTCTACATCTAATAAAAATCGAGGATAATCTGTATGTAAAATAAAGATTTTGTCTGGCATTGTAGAGTTATCAGCCAATAAAAATTTTGGTAATTCCATTTTATATGTTTTTTAATTTATCTTCTAAAATTATTTCTGCATTAGGATTTTCCCTAATCATTTTCTTCGTTTGACGATTGTAACGAATCATCAAAAACACTGCCGAAGCTGTTAATCCAGTTCCTAAACCAATCCACATCCCAAATGCTCGTATTTCAAATACAATAGCTAAGACTACACCAATCGGAATTGCGATTAACCAATATGAAATAAACGTTAGAATAGAAGGGATTTTAACATCAGTCATTCCTCTCAAAGCACCTAGTAATACCAATTGTACGCCATCTGACATTTGGAAAAGCGAAGCAATGATTAATAAGGATGCAGCTAAATTGATAACATCTGGATTGTCTAAATAAATTGTTGGTAACTGATAACGGAAAATAATAAACAAAATTCCACACAAAATCATAAATGATAAAACCATTAAAATACAAGACCAACCTGCCTCTCTTAAGGTTTTATAATCTTTTAAACCTAATTGATTTCCAATACGAACCGTTGCTGCAACCCCAATTCCTGTACACATCATAAAAGTTGTGGAAGCTAAATTTATCGCAATTTGATGAGCTGCTAAATTTACTTTTGCTAATTCTTGATCTGCAATAGAGTTTGTAAATGTATAACCGCAAACAAAGGCTGCCAGAGAGAACGCACTCATTTCAAAGAAAGAAGTTAAGGCGGTTGGAATTCCAATTCCAGCAATTTTTCTGAAAATAGTTTTCTGAAAATTACTTGCCTTAAATTGAACTTCTTGCAAAACTGATTTCGTTTTCTTAAAATTAAACAATACAATAATTAAGAAAATCATCATCACCAAACGCGCAACGAATGTTCCCCAGGCTGCACCAGCGACTTCTAAACGTGGGAATCCCCAATTCCCGTAAATCCAACCATAGTTTAACGTAATATTAATCACGTTACTCAAAACAGTTGCAATTGTAACAGGAATCGTTAATGATAAACCTTCCGATAATTGACGAAAAGTTTGGAAAATCATCAATGGAATCATCGAAAATGTCATAATCGTTAGATATGGAATACATTTTTCCACTACATCAGCGGGTTGTCCCATGTAGAACATTAGCGGTTTCAGAAATGTAATCAATAAGAATAAACCGATTGATAGAGTAATATTCAAGACCAAACTATGCGAAAAATAATTTGCAGCCATTTTTTTATCGCCTTTCGAATCTTCTGCCGCAATCAATGGTGACAACGCAAAACTAAATCCGAAAGCAAATACTAAAACCGCAAAAAATAATGAATTTCCTAAAGAAGCTGCTGCTAAAGCTGTTTTCCCCAAAACCTCATCTTCTATATTATCATATTTTCCACCTAAACCACCAACCATAATGTTATCAATAATGTTGACAGAAATTTGCCCCATTTGAGTAATCATTACAGGAAATGCTAATTTGATATTACGCCTTAAATGCTCTTTTAATTCCAATTTATTCTCTATTTACAATTGCAAAGATACAGCAAAGGTTTTGCTTCTACATTTAAAAATTGTCATGTAATTTAAAATTAATCAATAAAAAAAGACTACTTAAATAAGTAGTCTTTAATATTTATAGAAAATTTTTCTTTTTATTTTGCAACAAATGTTGACGCAATATTCAGTTCATCCATTTGTGTTTGATCAATTGGAGAAGGTGCATCAATCATGACATCGCGACCCGAATTATTTTTAGGGAATGCGATGTAATCACGAATTGTTTCTGAACCATCTAAAATCGATACAAAACGATCAAAACCGAATGCTAAACCTCCATGAGGTGGCGCACCATATTTGAAAGCGTTCATTAAGAAACCAAATTGCGCTTCTGCTTGATCTGGCGTAAATCCTAATAATTCGAACATTCTTGCTTGAACTTCTTTATCGAAAATACGAATAGAACCTCCACCGATTTCATTCCCATTTAAAACTAAATCATATGCATTTGCACGAACTTCACCTGGATTAGTCGCAATTAATTCCATATCCTCTGGTTTTGGAGAAGTAAATGGATGGTGCATCGCGTGATATCTTTCAGATTCTTCGTCCCATTCTAATAAAGGAAAATCTACAACCCATAATGGAGCAAAAACTTCTGGATTACGTAATCCTAAACGCTCTGCGATTTCCATACGTAAAGCCGATAATTGCGCACGAACTTTGTTTGTATTACCAGACATCACCAACATTAAATCTCCTGGTTTTGCGTTCATACGCTCTGCCCAAGCTGCTAAATCTTCTTGCGAATAAAATTTATCTACAGAAGATTTAAATGTTCCATCTTCATTATAACGCGCCCAAACAAGACCAGTTGCCCCAATTTGTGGACGTTGAACCCATTCGATTAATTTATCAATATCTTTACGTGTGTAAGCATTACAACCTTCCGCAGCAATACCAACAATTAATTCTTGTTCATCAAAGATTTTGAAATCTTTTCCTTTAGCTAAGTCTGTGATTTCACCGAATTCCATTCCAAAACGAATATCTGGTTTATCATTTCCATAACGACGCATTGCTTCTGCAAATGTCATACGTGGGAATTGTTCAAATTCTAATCCTTTGAAAGTATGTAATAAATGTTTTGCTAAACCTTCGAAAACATTCATGATATCTTCTTGTTCAACAAACGACATTTCACAGTCAATTTGTGTAAACTCTGGTTGACGGTCTGCACGTAAATCTTCGTCACGGAAACATTTTACAATTTGGAAATAGCGGTCTAAACCTCCTACCATTAATAATTGTTTGAATGTTTGTGGCGATTGTGGTAACGCATAAAATTCACCTGGATTCATACGAGATGGAACCACAAAATCACGTGCACCTTCTGGTGTAGATTTGATTAAAACTGGTGTTTCAACTTCTACAAATTCTTGTGCATCTAAATATTTACGAACTTCCTGCGCAACTTTAGAGCGGAAGATTAATTTTTCTTTTACTGGATTACGACGAATATCTAAATAACGATATTTCATACGGATATCTTCTCCACCATCTGTATTATCTTCGATTGTAAATGGAGGCAATGCAGATTCATTCAAAATTGTGATGTTTTCTGCTAAGATTTCGATATCTCCTGTTGGAATGTTTGGATTTTTTGAAGCTCTTTCGATTACAGTTCCTGTAACTTGAATTACGAACTCACGTCCTAAATGACGAGCAGTTTCAAATAATTCTTTCGAAGAACGTTCTTCATCTAAGATGATTTGTGTGATTCCGTAGCGATCACGTAAATCGATCCACATCATAAAACCTTTGTCACGTAGCGTTGATACCCAACCGCTTAACGTTACTTTTTCATTAATGTTGGCTTGTGTTAATTCACCACAAGTATGAGTTCTAAACATTTGTCGTCAAATTTATAAGACAAAGGTAGAGTTTTGAGGTGAAATAAAGAAGTTATATAACTTATTTGATGAAATAATTTTAAGAAAAAAGCGATTCAATTTTGAATCGCTTTTCATATAATTTTAAAATGAATAACCTTCTTTTAAGGCAAAACCAACTAAATTCACAAAAAACTTAGAGTTTTTATCTTTTCCATTGACCATTGGACTATTTAAGGGATTATTTGTTTCCTCAACCTTATAAGTAGAACCATTATTCAAAGTAAAGATTCCGTTCTTCCATTTTCCTATTTCAATTCCTTCAGAATTCAACAATTCATAAGACTTCTCATTTATAAATGTTGTAAATGTAATTTTTCCAACTTTTTTACTTTCTTTTAATACTGAACCCGAAGAATCTATTGATAATTTACTATTATCAAAAAGATATTTTACTTCACTTAAATTTATTTCAATTTTTTCTTTTTCATTTGAAACCTCTTCTGCTCTATTTCGCTTATTTGTAGCGACTAATGTTTTTAATAGATCTTTATCTATTCCGTTTTCATTAAAGATTTTATATTCACCTTTTGAGAAAGTTTCAACAATAATTTTTTCTGGGCTAATAGAATTCCCAACTCCTTCAGTTACCACATCATTTACATCATTTGTTGACAAATCTGTTATAGTAAACCAATAAGATTTTGATCCATCAGGCATAATTTCAAAATTCCATTTGATTGTTGCTACTGGAACATTATCAATATTTGCTATTGTATAAACTTTCTTTTTTCCGTCAATTGTTGCAACCTCTTTTTTATTAATTGAGATTTTTCCTTTTTTTATATCTACATCTTGTCCAAAAGAATATATTGAACAAACAATAAATAAACTAAGCAGTATTTTTTTCATAAGAATAATTTTTTCAAATATAAATTATCCTAAAATTAAAATCCGATTATAATCATTTATAATCGGATATTTTTATTATTCATTCTAAGTTTAAATATTTCTCAACTTACTATGTTTATAACCATATGTAAAATAAATTGTCAAACCAATTGCGATCCAAATCAAGAAAATCATCCAGTTTTTCAATCCTAATTGTGCCATCATATAAAAACAACACAACATTCCTGCTAACGGAATAATAGAAGTTCTTTTGAAAAATGTTCTAACTACCATAAAAACATAAATCATTAAGAATAGAATCATTGGAATTTTGTGTTTGAAAACATCCCAACCTTTTTCCATCTTCTTATCTTCATAAACTGGCAATTTGCTCAATGTAGATTTGTATTGTTCTGGTGATAATTGAGCCAAATAATCATCTAAAAATTCAATTTCAGAGCCCGTTAATTCATTAATTGTTGTATAAGAATCTTTTAGTTCTTTTGGTGTTAACGAACTTACAAAATGTTCAACTGGCATAGGTTGCGGTTTATTCGTAAAGAAATCAATCGAATCATCTTTAAACGTTGTTGCGCATAAAAATACAATCACCGCAGTTACAATTGGCATAATGTATTTTGCATTGATAAAAGGCGTTTTAAAATTTCCTCTTTTCGCATTAGGATCTGCATCCATACGAAGTACAGCAGCACAAACTAACACAAAAGCAAACAAAGTTCCGATAGAACAAGCATCAACAACCAATTCTAAATCTGTAAATAAAATAGGAATACCTACTACAAATCCAGTAAAAATAGTTGCAAAAGAAGGTGTTTTAAATTTCGGGTGAATAGTAGAAAATTTCTTTGGTAATAAACCATCGCGAGACATTGTCATCCAAATACGAGGTTGCCCAATTTGAAAAACAATAAATACACTCGCCATAGCTACTACAGCCGAAAAAGCAATAATTCCTGCCAACCATTTTAAATCTTGAATTTTATCAAAAACATAGGCCAAAGGATCTCCAACATTCAATTCAGAATAATGAACCATTCCTGTAATCACCAACGCAATCAGCACATATAAAACAGTACAAATAATGATAGACGCAAAAATTCCACGAGGCAAATCTCGCTTCGGATCTTTACATTCTTCCGCAGTTGTACTAATCGCATCAAACCCAATATAAGCGTAAAAAACAGATGAAACTCCAGCCAAAACTCCACCTACTCCATTCGGAGCAAAAGGATTCCAGTTATCAGGATTCACATAAAAAGCACCAACCACAATTACTAAAAGTACCACAGCTAATTTTAACACAACCATTGCGTTACTTGCTTTTCTCGATTCATTAATTCCGCGATAAACCAAAGCTGTAATCAAAAAAGTAATGATTAATGCAGGAATATCCACCACTAAATTAAATCCTAAATATGGTGCATCTTTAAAAGCTAAATATTTTGGAATCTCTTGCGCATAAGGTGAATTTGCAATTCCTTCTAATGTCTTACCTTTCGCTAATTCATTCGAAATAAATTGAAAACCTTCTCTCGCCGTAAAATAATCCATTGTCATCCATTCTGGCAGATGTAATCCCATTCCGGAGAGCAAGGTGGTAAAATAATCACTCCACGAAATCGCGAGCACAATATTCCCAATTGCATATTCCATAATCAATGCCCAACCAATTACCCAAGCAAATAATTCTCCAAATGCAACATAGCTATAGGTATACGCACTACCCGAAACAGGCACTAACGAAGCAAATTCTGCATAAGCAAAAGCTGTAAAACCACAGGCAATTGCCGTAAAAATAAAAAGGAAGATAACTGCTGGACCGCCCTCGAAACTTGCTCGGCCAATGGTACTAAAAATACCAGCTCCAACAATTGCGGCGATACCAAAACCTGTTAAATCTCGAACACCTAAGGTTCTTTTCATTGTAGACGTGTTCTTTGCAGACTCTGCTAAAATGGATTCGACAGATTTTTTTCTGAATAATTGTGACATAATTTATTTAAAAACGGGCAAATATAAAAAAGACAATCCCAAAATCGGATAGAATCCGTATAAATATTGGTTTTTTATTCAAATTTTCTTTTTTATTTTACTTGGTTAGATTAATTTTAAATTTAATTCAAAAAATTAACATGAAACAATTTTTATTTGCAATTGCTTTAGCTGCTACTTTAGTAAGTTGTGATTCTACAAAACCAATTTCTCAGGAGAAATATCAAAAGAGTCTTGTAAAATATACAGATAAAATTTCTGAAGCGGAATTGAAAAAACAGCTTTATATTATTGCTGCACCTGATATGGAAGGTAGAAATGCTGGTACGGAAGGCGAAATAAAAGCGGGTAATTACATCTCTAATTATTACAAAGAATTAGGAATTAATGGACCAAATAATAATTATTTCCAAATTATTCCTGCTGCTACTTTTAGCCGTGTAAAAGGTCAAATGAGAAATGTGATGGGATTCATCAAAGGATCAGAAAAACCAGAAGAAATTGTGGTGATTTCGGCACATTATGATCACGAAGGAATAAAAGACGGAAAATTATATGCTGGTGCTGATGATGATGGTTCTGGAACTGTTGCAGTAATGGAAATTGGTCGTATTTTCCGTGAAGCTGAGAAGAAAGGAATCCGTCCAAAACGTTCGGTTTTATTGTTACATGTTTCTGGTGAAGAAAAAGGTTTATTAGGTTCTAAATATTATTCGGAGCATCCAATTTTTCCTCTTGCAAACACGGTTGCGAATGTTAATATTGATATGATTGGGCGCGTAGATTATGAGCACAACGAAAAAACAAGAGATTTTGTGTACGTAATTGGTTCGGAAATGTTGTCTTCTGATTTGCATAAAGCTGTTTTAGCTGCAAACAATGGTTTGGGAATTGACTTGGATATGCGTTACAATACGCCAGATGATCCAAATCGTTTTTATTATCGTTCGGATCACTACAACTTTGCCAAACATAACATTCCATCTGTTTTCTTCTTTAATGGAGTGCACGATGATTACCACAAACCAGGAGATACGCCAGATAAAATTGAATATGATTTATTAACGCGTCGCACAAAATTAGCTTTTAATACAATTTGGATTTTAGCAAATGCCGAAAATAGACCAGTTGTAGACAAAGAATCTCCAATGCCTTCTACAAGATAGTTATTGAGAATATAAAGCAAAAAATCCCTCCAATTGAAGGGATTTTTTGCTTTATAAATTTTTCTTTCTGATGAAGATAAAATAATTTAATCCTAATAAAACAATAATATAAATAAGATTAACATAATCTAATCGTTCTAAAGAAATAATTTGATTCATTAAATTGTTTAGGGATTGAGGAGAGCTTGAATATGGAATATATTCTGCTGCTTTGTTACTACTGATAACACCACAAAAAACTGTTGTAAAAATTGAAAACCCTATTGGATAAATAAAACTTCTGAAAAATAAACTTAATGCAAATTGTACCATACTTACAGCTAAACATCCAATCCATAATTTTAGAAAAGTATAAAAAGAAATTTCCCTAAAATCAAAATTTTGAAAACCATAATTTGGCGCTATAAATTGCAACAAATATCCACTCAATAAAAAAAGTATATAAGCCAAAATCACCGAAAAATTTACTATAAGCAAGATGTATAAAGCTTTTGCCAAATAAATTTTAGTATGTGAAATAGGTAATGTAAATAGCAACTTATAATTATTGTTTTTATACTCGACATCGCAACAAGAATGTACAAAAACAGCAATCAGAATTGGGAATAACAAATAAAAAAACTGGAAAACATATCGTCCTAATAGAATATACCAAGGATTACTTTCAAAAGGTTCTATTGGCGCTTTATAAATCAAATAGAAAAACACCATAATTACAACAATAGCAGGTATTAACAAAACGCCAAAAATTTCTTTATTTTTTGATAATTTATATTGTTCGGAAGCAAATGCTTTATGGAATGTATTAGTCATTTTTTGGTTGAATTAAGTTAATAAAAATCTGTTCTAAATTCGCAGTTTCAGACTGAATATCATAGATTTCAATACCATTCTGAATTAGTGAAGTAATTTTTTGATGAAAATCTTTATCGTGTTCAATTTCTAAGTGAATGATATTATTTTCAGCTCTAACGTTTTCTAGAATTGTGGTCGCCTTCTCTGCATTGTTCACTTTTATTGCAACTTTTCGGACTACATTTCCAAGTAATTCTTCTTTTTCGCCTTCGAAAATCATTTTTCCTCCTTCTATGATTCCGATATGTGTTGCAACTCGTTCCAATTCGCTCAAAATATGACTTGACAAGAAAATCGTTTTTCCTTCTTTATTTAATCTCAAAAATAATTCGCGCATTTCATAAATTCCTTGTGCATCCAAACCATTTAGAGGTTCGTCCAAAATCAAAATCTCAGGATCATGAAAAATTGCAATCGCAATTCCTAATCGTTGTTTCATTCCCATCGATAAATCTGAGGTTTTATAATGTGCTGCATACAACAAATCAACCAATTCCAACACTTCACTTATTCGCTCCTCTCCTTTTTTATAAATTACATCCAAATATTTCAGGTTTTCATAAACCGTTAACTTTGTGTAATAACAAGGCGCTTCAATAAGATTTCCTGTCAATGCATGAATTTTGATAGCATCTTGTTTAATACTCAAATCATTCAAGAAAATATTATCATCTTTAGAATTCAATAAACCTAAAAGCAATTTTATCGTTGTCGATTTCCCTGCTCCATTTCTCCCCAAATAACCATAAATACTTCCTTTCGGAACATTAAGATTGACTTGATTTAATATTTGTTTTGATCCGAAACTAAAATTCAAATCTTTTATTTCTATACTTTTCATTATTTGTCTTCATTTAAAGGGGTTGGTACTTGATTCACATCGATGTAAAAAATTCCATCTACAAAATCGCTCCATTTCGCTTTCACATTCATACCTTGATCCATCACAGAAAAATATTCTGTTTTGAGAATAGATTGACTCGGAATTTGACGAAAATCTAAAAAGAAATAAGGTTGATTAAGTTGATGAAACACATTTTCTATCGCGTACTTATTAGGAGTATTTGTAATTTGTTTCAATGGATTGTAAACTCCGTATGAAGTAAACCCAATTGCATAGGATTGATTTTTGTATTTCTCTTTAATGTACTGCCCTAATGGTTTGAAATCGTTTGTATGATATTTATTATAAGCATGCACATTTGCAGTCCACACAATCACTTTCTGATTTGGATAAAGAGAATCCAATTGGTAAATTAAATTATTGGCCATCAAAGAATCGCGGAATTGCATACTTTTCATTGTTCCAGATTTATACTTCAAGTTTTTCTGAATATCATTTTTAATATCATTCAGATATCTTGCATAAATGGTTGTTTCAGCAGTTTTTGGTAATATAGAAATTCGATATTTAATAGAATCTAATTCATTAAAAAACAATTGACGTTCTTCTTTTTTGTAACTTCTTTCAAATACATTTTTTAATTTAAATAACCCTATAAAAAAGATTTCTCTATCCAATAAAGGATAACCTTTTAAATTAATATTATTTCGATTCAAAAATTCCTTCAATAATTTTGATCTATTTAATTTTTCAGTTGAATTAAAATGTTCTAAGAAATTCCCAGAGTATTGTATATCAAAACCTCCTAACGTAATTGGATTTTTTGTTTTCTTCGATTGTAAATAATAATTGTTTAATGGACGTGTTTCCTTATTCTCCCACCAAAAATTAAACATACCCAAACCAGTAATAGAATCTTTTCCAATACCTAAAGTACGTTTTTCCATTTCCTCATTTGTTACCCACATATCATATTGTCCAGCTTCGTACAACACAACATTGTAGCCTAAGTTTTCGTGCAAATATTTTATCAAACGAGCTTTCGCCTTAAAAGTTTGCCCATCTTGATGAACACTTTCTCCAAGAAAAACAATACGATTATCTTTCAAAACTGTTTTAAGAAATTCTAAATCCTGCGTGTTTTTTTCGCTCATCTCAATAGAGTTTATTGGATGTTTATATTGATTTGTTTCAGCAATTATCTTTTCCGTGTCATCATTGATAGTTTTCTTGAAAACAAAAACATTCAACAATACTGCACTGAGTAAAGTCAAAATTGTAAATAGTGTTAATTTCTTCATGAATGATTAGTGTTATTTAAAAATAGTATTTTTCGTATTACATCACGTTTTTATTTTTTCATTTATAATAATATGATTCATAAAAAAATAAAAAGGTTGGTTGAGAATCAAAAAAAATTTAAAACTTCTTTCATAAAACTATATTGTCGCAATTCCGTAACTTTGAGGAACAATAAAAAAACAAACAATGAATAACGATATTCTTAATTTGGAACCAAAAGCAATCTGGAAAAACTTTTCAGCATTAAACTCAGTTCCAAGACCTTCGAAAAAAGAAGAAAAAGTTCGTCAGTTTATCATCAAATTTGGTGAAGACTTAGGTTTACCTGTCGAAACGGACGAAGTAGGAAATGTTTTGATCAAAAAAGCGGCGTATCCAGGAATGGAAGATCGTAAAAAAGTGGTGATGCAATCGCACTTGGATATGGTTTGTCAAAAAAATAATGATGTTACATTCGATTTTGAGACGCAAGGGATTGAAATGTTGATTGAAGACGGAAAATTTGTTACAGCAAATGGAACAACTTTAGGTGCAGATAACGGAATTGGAGTTGCGACAATTATGTCAATTTTAGAATCGAAAGATATTCCTCATCCAGCTATCGAAGCGTTCTTTACAATTGACGAAGAAACTGGAATGACTGGTGCTTTAGGTTTGAAAGCAGGATTTTTATCTGGTAAAATTTTATTGAATTTAGATACAGAAGAAGATGACGAATTAGACATTGGTTGTGCTGGTGGAGTTGATGTAACAGCAACAAAAGCTTACACAGCAGAAGCTACAAACGGAACTGCTTTTACCTTAACATTAAAAGGTTTGAACGGTGGACACTCTGGAATGCAAATTCACGAAGGCTTAGGAAATTCGAACAAATTGATTGCTCGTTTATTAAATGCTGCAACTGAATTTGGCTTACAAATCGCGCATATGGAAGGTGGAAGTTTACGTAACGCTATTCCTCGCGAATCTTGGGCTAAGATTGTGATTCCTTCTGACAAAGTAGATGCTTTCAAAACGTCTTACGAAACTTTACGCGCAGAAATCATCGAAGAATACGAAACGAAAGAACCTAAAATGGTCATTACATTAGAACCAACTGATGCAACTGATGCAATGTCAGCACAAGATTCTAAAGTTTTTGTTCAAACAATTATGGCAGCTTTCAATGGTGTTTACAGAATGAGTCCAGACGTTGAAGGTTTAGTAGAAACGTCTAACAATGTGGCTCGCGTAGAAGTTATTGACGGAAATGCTCGTGTTTTATGTTTAACTCGTTCTTCTATAGAATCAGGTAAAGAAGCATTAGCACAAACATTAAAAGCTGGTTTCGAATTAGGTGGTTTTGAGGTTAAATTCTCAGGATCTTATCCTGGTTGGAAAGCAAATACTCATTCAGAAATTTTAGAATTGATGAAAGGAATTTATGTTTCAAAATTCGGAGAAGAACCAAAAGTTGTGGCATGTCACGCTGGTTTAGAATGTGGAATTATTGGAACAAATTATCCTGGTTTGGATATGATCTCTTTCGGTCCAAATATCTCTGGCGCTCACTCTCCTGACGAAAAAGTAGAAATTGCTTCAGTTCAAAAATTCTGGGATTATTTATTAGATATTTTAAAAGATATTCCAAACGATGGTCCAGTTGATTACAGCTGTGCAAATTCAAAAAATATATAATTTAAGCTGAAAATTTAATCTAAAGACCACTTTTACAAGTGGTCTTTTTTTTTACAATAATACTTTTTAAACAATTCTTTTAATCAAATTAAAAATTTTCTTTAATTCTATATATTTTAGAAAAAATTTCACAAAATCAACCATAAGATTAAAAAACAATTATTTACAATTTTATCGCCTGGTTTTTACTTCATCAAATAAGCATAATCATTTAATAATCTATACTATATTTGTTTAACACGTGATTAAAAATGCTTATTGAAAAATGAATCTTATAACAAAGTACAGTAAAGTTATTGTTTCTGCTCTTGTTGTTCAGGCAACTTTTGCACAAACAAATCCGCCAATAGAAAATCCTTTTACGCATAGTTTAGCAGGTTTCAATTACGGAACGAAAGATGCTCCAGACGGAAACGAATGGGAGTCTCCAATGAATTTATCCTTTAATAAAGAATTACCTAAAAGCTATTTTTTCTCTTTTGAGAATCAAAATCAAGCTATAAAACTTTTACCAGAAAATAGTCCATATTGGATGAATTTGAATGGGACTTGGAAATTTAATTGGGTAAAAACGCCAAACGAAAGACCGAAAAATTTTTACCAAAACAATTTTGATACTTCATCTTGGGATGATGTTCCTGTTCCAATGAGTTGGAATATTTTAGGAATTCAGAAAAATGGAGATTTAAAATATGGTGTTCCAATTTATGTCAATCAAAAAGTTATTTTTCAACACGCTGTAAAAGTTGATGATTGGAGAGGTGGCGTTATGCGAGAGCCAAATAAAGATTGGACAACTTATATTTATAGAAATGAAGTTGGTTCGTATAAACGTACTTTCGATGTTCCTAAAAATTGGGATGGACGCGAAATTTACATCAATTTTGATGGTGTAGATTCGTTTTTCTATATCTGGATTAACGGTGAATATGTAGGTTTTTCTAAAAATTCTAGAAATTTAGCTTCGTTTAATATCACTCCTTATCTAAATAAAAAAGGTGAAAACTCTGTAGCGGTTGAAGTCTATAGAAACTCTGATGCTTCGTTCCTAGAGTCACAAGATATGTTTAGATTGCCAGGTATTTTCCGTACGGTTTCATTAACATCAAAGCCAAAAGTTCAGATTAGGGATTTGGTTGTGATTCCTGATGTAACAAATAATTACAAAGATGGCGAATTGAATATTTCGGCTGATATCAAAAACTTTTCTAATAAAGCTGCAAAAGGTTATAAGATTGCGTATACACTTTATCAAAATAAATTGTACAGCGACGAAACTGAAAAAGTTGCAACGACTGAATATGTAATTAATTCTGATGCAGTTACAATTAATCCTAATTCTTCATCAATTTATAAGCAAACGCTAAAACTGAAAAATGCAAATCTTTGGTCTGCAGAGCGTCCTTATCGTTATACATTGGTTGGAGAATTAAAAGATGTAAAGAACAAAACAATCGAAACTATTTCGACAAATGTTGGATTTCGAAAAGTTGAAATTAAAGATACTAAAGCCGAAGATGACGAATTTGGTTTAGCTGGACGTTATTTCTATGTGAATGGAAAAACAGTCAAATTAAAAGGTGTTAACCGACACGAAACAAATCCTGAAAAAGGAAAAGTTATTTCGCATCAGCAAATGGAGGAAGAAATCAAGATGATGAAACGCGCGAATATTAATCATGTTCGTAATTCTCATTATCCAGACGATCCACATTGGTATTATTTATGTGATAAATATGGAATTTATTTGGAGGACGAAGCGAATGTAGAAAGTCATCAATATTATTATGGAGAAGCGTCTTTATCTCATCCAAAAGAGTGGAAAGATGCGCACGTAGCGCGTAATGTAGAGATGATTCACGCGACTATCAATCATCCTTCTATCGTAATTTGGTCTTTAGGAAACGAAGCTGGACCAGGAAATAATTTCGTTGAAGCGTACAATGCAATCAAAAAAATAGATACTTCTCGTCCAGTTCAATATGAACGAAATAATGCAATTGTGGATATGGGATCTAACCAATATCCGTCTATCAATTGGGTTCGTGGCGCGGTGCAAGGAAATTATAAGTTAAAATATCCTTTCCATATTTCTGAATATGCTCACTCGATGGGGAATGCTGCAGGAAATCTGATTGATTATTGGGAAGCAATGGAATCGACAAACTTCTTTATGGGAGGTGCGATTTGGGATTGGATTGACCAAGCAATGTATTACTATGACAAGGATACAGGCGAAAAATTCTTAGCTTATGGTGGAGATTTTGGAGATAAACCAAATGACGGAACTTTTGTAAACAATGGGTTGGTTTTCGCAAATATGAAAGAAAAACCAGCTTATTGGGAAGTAAAAAAAGTCTACCAAAATGTTGGTGTAAAACCTGCAAATATCTTGAATGGTGAAATCGAAATTTTTAATAAAAATTATTTCATTTCGTTAGAAGATTACACGCCAGAATGGGCTTTGTACGAAGATGGAATAGAAATTGAAAGAAGCACAGCTTTTATTGGTCCAAAGAAAATTATTGGTCCACGCGAAAAACAAATCGTTCGTTTACCAATTAATCAAGCAAAATTAAAACCTACATCAGAATATTTTGTAAAGATTCAATTCAAGCTAAATAAGGATCAATTGTGGGCGAAAAAAGATTTTGTTCAAATGGAAGAACAAATTTTTGTGAAAGCTGCAGATCAATTTCCATCAATCGAAGAAGTTCAAAAATCGAATCAAGTTACAGTAACGGATAACGAGAAAATCAAAACGATTAATGGAAAAAATTTCTCGGTAAAATTTGATAATCAAACAGGAACAATTTATAGTTTAAATTATAATAATCAAACGATTATTAAAGATGGCGAAGGTCCAAAATTAGATGCTTTCCGTGCGCCAATGGATAATGACAACTGGGCTTATCAACAATGGTTTCAAAAAGGATTACATAATTTAAAACATCATGTTTTATCTTCAACTTCTTACACAAGAAAAGATGGCGCAATTGTATTGTCTTATGTTGTAGAATCGCAAGCGCCAAATAGCGCGTCACTTTTGGGTGGAAATTCAGGAAAATTCAAATTAGAAGAACATCCAGATCAAAAATTTGGTGAAAATTATTTCAAATTCACTTCAAATCAAGTTTGGACAATTTATGCAGATGGTTCTATCGAATTATCATCAAGTATCACTTCAAATGACGAAACTCTTGCTTTGGCTCGTTTGGGTTATGAATTGAAATTACCAGAAAATTTGAGCAATTACAACTATTATGGACGTGGACCTATTAATAATTACGCCGATCGTAAAACTGCTCAAAATATCGAATTACACAAAAGTACAGTAAAAGACCAGTTTGTGAATTGGACGAATCCACAAAGTATGAGTAATAACGAAGATGTTAGATGGAGTTCTTTGACGGATAATTTAGGAAATGGAGTTGTTTTTGTGAGCAAAGATTTGATGTCAACTTCTGTTTTGCCTTGGAGCGAATTAGAATTAACCTTGGCTTCGCATCCGCACAAATTGCCAAAAAGTAACGGAACGTATATGCATTTAGATGCTGGTGTCACAGGGCTTGGAGGAAATAGTTGTGGGCAAGGACCGCCATTGGAGCAAGATCGTGTAAAACCAAATGCAACGACTTTCGGTTTTATTATTCGTCCTATTCAAAATAACAATTATTCAACGCAAGCAAAAGTAAAAGGAGCTGGAGATTCGCCACTTCTAATTACGCGAAATAAAATTGGAGAAGTTACAATTTTGAGCCAAAATCAAAACGCAGATTTGTATTACAAAATCGGAAATGGAAAAGAGACTAAGTATACAGAACCTTTCAAATTGAGAGATGCGAATACAATTTTGACATGGGATAAAAATAATCCGAACATTAAAGTTTCTTCGAAATTTACTAAAATAGAAACTATTCCGTTACAAGTTGTTTTTGCTTCGAGCCAAGAAACTGGAGAAGGAGACGCTGCAAATCTTGTTGATGGTAATCCAAGTTCTATTTGGCATACCATGTATTCTGTAACCGTTGCACAGTATCCTCATTGGGTAGATTTTGATGCGGCAGATTTCAAAATGATCAAAGGATTTACATATTTGCCTCGACAAGATGGAGCGAATGGAAATATAAAAGATTATAGAATTCAGATTAGTTTAGATGGTAAAAATTGGAGTAACACTATCAAAGAAGGTTCTTTCGAGAAAAACACTAAACTGCAAACAATTTTGTTCGACAAACCAATTCGTGGAAGATATATCCGTTTCACAGCTTTAAGTTCTCAAAATGGACAAGATTACGCTGCTGGAGCCGAATTTGGAGTTTTAGTTAACTAACATTTTTACTCATAGTATTTTCAAAAGGAATTCATATCATGCAAATGGTATGAATTTCTTATTTTTATACCTCACATCAACTTAATATCACACCAAAATGTCATCAAATCGATATCCTCAACGCATTGTTTGCTTAACCGAAGAAGGAACCGAAATTCTGTATAACATTAACGAACAACATCGTTTAGTAGGAATTAGTGGTTTTACGTATCGTCCGCCACAAGCGCGAAAAGAAAAACCTAAAGTTTCTACTTTTTTAGATGCAAAATTTGAAGATATTATCAATTTGAAGCCAGATTTGGTTGTAGGATATTCGGATTTGCAAGCTGATATTGCTGCAGAATTAATTAGAAGAGGAATTAATGTTTTTATTTTTAATCACCGAACAGTTGACGAAATTTTAAACATGATTTTACAATTTACGTCATTGATTGGTTGCCAAGAAAAAGGCTTGAAATTAGTCGAATCTTACGAAAAGAAACTTGACGAAGTAAAACAACAAGCTACTCTCCTTCCCTATCATCCAACGTTTTTTTTTGAAGAATGGGACGAACCAATTATTTCGGGAAGTGCTTGGGTAAATGATTTGATAGAAATTGCTGGTGGAGAATTAGCTTTCCCAGAACTCAAAAATAAAGCTTTGGCAAAAGATAGAATTTTGTTAGACGAACAAGTAATAGAACGAAATCCTGAAATTATTATCGGTTCTTGGTGTGGTAAAATGTTCAAACCCGAAAAAGTAAAACAACGAAATGGTTTTGAAAATGTAAAAGCTGTTCAACAAAATCAGTTATACGAAATAAAATCTGAACTGATTTTACAACCTGGTCCTGCTGCTTTAACCGATGGTTTGGATAAAATTGTAGAGATTATAAAAAGTTATACGTTTTAGGTAGTAAGTTTTAAGTAGAAAAAATGCCTTAAATCTATGACGTAAAGAAAATGGATGAATGAAACGTAAAAGAATTTAGCCCGTAGGGTTTTTAAATTCTTTAGTGAAATGAAAACATTTTTAGTCAAATAGATTTACAGCAAAGCGTTTTTTGTTTCGTTTTTTTCGCTAAAAAAATGAAAAGAAATATTCGTTTTAAAATAAAAAAATCCCGCTGAAAGCGGGATTTAGTTTATTGTATAATATTGACTTCTCGAACCAATGTTACGCCATATTTGGCTTTTACATCTTCTATAATTCGCTCAGATAAATCATATATTTCACGTCCAGTTGCATTGCCATAATTCACTAAAACTAAAGCTTGTTTATCGTGAACTCCTGCATCACCAAAACGTTTTCCTTTCCAACCTGCATGTTCTATCAACCAACCTGCGGCTAATTTCACTCCTGAATCAGTTTTGTAATGAGAAATTTCTGGGTGAAGTTTTTCAATTTCAGCAAATTCTTCATTCGAAATAACAGGATTTTTAAAGAAACTTCCTGAATTCCCAATCTGTGAAGGATCTGGTAATTTACTTTGACGAATTTTGATCACAGCTGCACTAATTTCTTGAATCGTTGGATCAAAAATTTGTTCCTTTTCCAATTCAGATTTTATTGCCCCGTAATCCACATGAAGTTTGTGATTTTTCTTCGTCAACTTAAATGTAACCGCTACCAAAACATATTGTCCTTTCAATTCATTTTTGAAAACAGATTCGCGGTAACCAAAATGACATTCTTCATTTGTAAAAGTACGTTCATCACCCGTTTCCAGAACTAATGTCTGAACTTCTTCGATATAATCTTTTACCTCTACGCCATACGCACCAATATTTTGCATCGGTGCAGTACCAACATTTCCAGGAATCAACGAAAGATTTTCTAATCCTCCGAAATCATTTTGCAACGTCCATTCAACAAAGTTGTGCCAATTCTCGCTTCCTTGCGCTTTTACATACACAAAATCATCATCTTCATTGATAATTTCGATTCCTTTCAAATTCAATTTTAACACAATTCCTGGAAAATCATCTACAAAAAGCATATTACTTCCTCCACCAATAAATAAAATCGGTAAATCTTTTTGACGACGAAAAACCAACACTTTTCGCAAATCTTGAATAGTCGCAACATCAGCAAAATATTTTGCTTTCGCTTCTATTCCGAATGTGTTATATAATTTTAATGAATAATTTTCTATGATATCCATTTTCAATTTTTATTTATAATTATGATGAAAAGCTGAAATAAATTCAACTTATTGAACATTCTAAAATTATCTAATTGTTCCTGGATATTGTTCTAAAGCTTCTTTCAAGATTTCAACAGAACGAACCAAATCTTCTTCTTTCAGAACATAAGCCAAACGAACTTCTTGAATTCCTGAATTTGGAGTTGAATAAAATCCTGCTCCTGGAGCCAACATTACTGTTTCTCCGTTTGACGAAAAAGATTCTAATAACCAAATTGCAAATTTCTCTGCGCTATCTACTGGTAATTGAATCATACAATAGAAAGCCCCTTTTGGATTTGGGCAAACCACTCCCGGAATTTGCTGTAAACCTGCAACTAATGTATTGCGACGTTTTAAATATTCTGTACGACAATCTTCGAAATAAGTTCCAACATTTCTGTGGGCTAAAGTTGCAATGTATTGAGAAATTTCAACAGGACTTAAACGCGCTTGTGCATATAACATCGCAGCTTTTAAGAATTTCTCGTTACGTGTAATCAAAGCTCCAGAACGCGCTCCACATAAGGAAAAACGTTTCGATTCTGAATCAATTACAATTGCATTATCTTTTAATTCAGGAAAACTTAAAACAGATGTAAATTCTTCTTCTGTATATAAATATTCAGCATAAACTTCATCCGCAATTAAATAGATATCATGTTTAAGAACTAATTCTTTCAATTGATTTAATTCTTCTTTCGAATATACATATCCAGTTGGGTTTCCAGGATTACAAATTAAAATTGCACGTGTTTTATCCGTAATTTTTTTCGCAAACTCCTCAACAGATGGTAAAGCAAAATTATTTTCGATTGTAGATGGAACAGGAACAATATTTACATCATTTTCACATGTAAATCCGTTATAATTTGCATAAAAAGGTTCTGGAATAATAATTTCATCACCTGGATTTGCAATAATTCCGAAAATAAATAATAAAGCTTCAGAACCTCCTAATGTTGCAATAAAATTCTCTGGCGTTAATTCAATTCCACGATTTGTAAAATAATCTGCCAAAGCTTGGCGATATTCCAACGTTCCTTCTGAGTGCGTATAAGAAATAATGTTTGAAGGAAAATTTTTCAATCCTTCTAAAACAGCTTTTGGTGACTCAATATCAGGTTGTCCAATATTTAAGTGATAAACTTTCGTTCCTCTTTTTTTCGCTGCATCTGCGTATGGCACCAACTTTCTGATTGGAGAAGCTGGCATATTTTGTGATTTTTCAGATAATATTAACATTTATTGTAATTTTTTAAATTTGATTTGAATTCTTTGGTATTGTTTTTGTAATTTTAAAGTGTAAATATAAAAAACGTTTAATCTCAAAAAAAACTTTATTATGAGTAAATTAAATAATGCAACTAAATTATTAGCAGGTTTAGCAATCGGAACAGCAATCGGAGCAGTAGTAGGTTTATTATATGCACCAGAATCAGGGAAAGACACTCGCAAAAAATTAAAAAAAGAAGCTGACAAATACAAAAAAGAGTTAGACAAATACGCAAATGATTTTTCTGATAAAGCGAAAAAAACGAAAAAAGAATTAGAAGCTAAACTAGATGAAGTAAAATCAAAATTAGTTGAGCAAAAAGATGAGTTTGTTTCTAAAGCAAAAGAAGCTGGAAAAGATTTAAAATCTAAAGCAAACCAAACAAAAGAAGATTTAAAAGACGAGTTTCAAGAAAACGTAGGAGTTTAATTTCTTCGAAACACAACATTCCTTAAAATTTATAATTAACTTTGTCTTAAATAAATCAATTTTATGTTTAATGAACTAAAAGTTTATATTAATAATAGAATAACTTTAGCAAAATATGATCTCGTAGATTCGCTGAGCAACATGCTGGCGAGCGGTATTTATATATTAATTATTGCTGTATTTTCTTTGTTTATATTATTATTAGGAAGTTTAGCATTAGGATTTATTTTAGGAGGTTATTTTAATGATATAGGATTAGGTTTTCTTACTGTAACTGGAATTTATTTCTTAATGATGGTTCTTTCTATTTTATTTAGAAAGAAATTAAAACTTTTCTTGACAAATATTGCCGTAGAAAACGCTATGGAAGCCATGTCTAACCACGATGATGAAGACGACGATGAAGAATAAAGAACAAATATCTGCGATAAAAAATTTAGACGATTTGCGAATGGCAAAGCGTAAACTAAAATTGCAAATGAAAGTTGCTGAAAATAAGCACGATAATTCATTTGTAAACAAAGCAGTAAGTCTTGTAACAAATTTAAAATCTGATACAAGTTTCACTTCTTCTAAAGTTGAAAGCGCATTAAATTGGGTTGGAGATAAAGCTTCAAAAAAATATCCAATGAAAGGGATTACAAAAATTGTAATATCTGGATTGATTATGATAGCGGTTCCAATCATTACGAGTAAAATTCAGGAATACATAGAAGAAAAATTATAAAATTATTTGATAATAAAAAGACCACTTCGTTTGAAGTGGTTTTTTTGTGTGTGTTAATTTTAAGCTCGACTAATATTTTTCGTGAAAATATTCGTTTGGTATAATCGTTTTATTCTTTTTATCGATAGCTTCTTGATTTCGCAATTCCACACGACGTATTTTTCCTGAAATTGTTTTTGGTAAACTCTCCACAAACTGTACAATACGCGGTATTTTATAACGTGCTAAATGCTCTTCTGTATATCTAAAAATATCTTTCGCTAATTCTTCCGACGCTTTATGACCAGGCGCTAAAATCACAAAAGCTTTTACAGCATTACTGCGTAAATCGTGCGGACTAGCGACAACTGCAGCTTCCATAATTGCATCATGCTCCAACAAAACACTTTCTACTTCAAATGGTCCTACACGGAAATCAGACGCTTTTATCACATCATCATCACGCCCAACAAACCAAACATAGCCGTCTTCGTCCTTATAAGCTTTGTCTCCAGTATAATATAATCCATGTTTGAAAACTTTCATCATTTTATCTTTCTGAATCAAATAAGTTTTGAAAATTCCATTGATGGTTTCTTCATTATGCACAACACAAATATTTCCTTCTTCGCAATCTTGCACAATATTTCCATCATCATCTGCAATCACAATATCATACAAAAATGCAGGTTTACCCATCGATCCGTATTTAATCTTCTCATTTGGCAAATTCGCTATCATGGCAGTAGATTCTGATTGTCCGTAACCATCACGAATCGTAATTCCTGTGCCTTCTTTCCAAACATCAATAATTTCAGGATTAAGAGGTTCACCAGCTGCAACACATTGACGAAGTTTGAAATCATAACTTTTCAAATCTTCTAAAATAAATACACGTAAAGCTGTTGGCGGCGCGCAAAAGGTTGTTACACCCAAATCTTGAATAGTTTGTAATTGTTCTTTCGGAACAAATTTATCTGCATGATAACCCAAAATTGTCGCACCCATATTCCACGGAGCAAAGAAACTACTCCAAAAAAATTTCGCCCAACCTGGTTGAGAAATATTGTAATGCAAATCGCCTTTTTTCATTCCTACCCAAGAAGATGTCGTGAAACCTCCAAGCGGATAAGTGTAATGCGAATGCACCACAACTTTCGGCATTCCTGTCGTTCCTGAAGTAAAGAAATAGAATAAATCATCGTCAGGATTTGTATCTGCAGCCTCAGCTTGTGTAGATTCTTTCCATAACTCATTGATATTTGTCCAACCTTCTCTCTCGCCTTCTGTAATTAATTTTACCTTGATCTTTTTATCAAATTTTGCTTCTGCTTCATCTATTTTCGATGCATTTGCTTGATCTGCTAAAGCAACTTCTGGAAAAGAAGACTCGAATCTAAATGTTAAATCTCTTGCTTCTAAGGTTGTTGCGGCTGGAATAATAATTAATCCGCCTTTGATAGAAGCCAAATAACCAATCCAAGTAATCGGTAATAATGGAACTTGAGAAAACATTTTGTCTCCTTGTACAATTCCTTTGTTTCTTAAATAGTTTAAAAATTGATTGTATTTATCAGCTAAATCCTGAAAAGTATAATTATCTCGTTCTTCATTATACTTCCAAATTAAACCTTTTTGAGTTCCTAATTGAGCGACATTATAAAGCTCAAAAATATCCTTCACCCAATTGAATTTTTCTGGCTTAAAAATTTTAATTTCTTTTAATTGCGTATAATTCTCTTTTTCGATGGATAATCGAATAGAGTTAAACAATTCTTGTACTGTCATTTATTTGTGGTTTTGAATAAATATAGAAAAATTATTTATTTAAACAGAAGTTTTATGAATAAAAAAAAGGATGATTTCTTAAAATCATCCTTTTTTTTATTATTTATTGAGAATATATTAATCTCTACCTCTTCTCGAGTTTCCTGTTCTGTTACGATCTCCACCGCGGTAACCACCACGATCTCCACCTCTTGAATCTCTTGAATCACGGTCACGATCTCCACCACGGAATCCACCTCTGTCTCCTCCGCGATCACGATCTCCACCACGATAACCTCCACTTCTTTCACGGTCATTATCACGACGGCTGTTGAAACCACGTCCGCGAGAATCTCCTCTATCATTACGACGACGATCTCCACCACGACGCTCACCATCACCACGTCTTGGTTCTGGTTTAGAGATTTGAACATCTAAATCTACACCATCACGTTGTGCATCTTTGAAAGATTCTAACACTAATGATTCGAATTGTGTATCAACTTCAAAGAAAGAGAAATTACGTAAAATTTCAATTTTTCCGATTTCGATGTTACGGTTACGAGTTTGCTCGTTGATTAAACCAATTAAGTTTGGAACACGTAAGTTGTGTTTTTGACCAATATTGATAAAGAAACGAGAGAAATCACGACCTCCACGACGGTTAGAAGAACGATCTCCTCTATCACCACGATCTCCTTCAGAAGAAATATCTTTCGTGTTTTTGTAATATTCTAAGAAAGAATTGAACTCAACTGTCATGAAACGTTTTAATAAATCGTCACGATCTAAGTTCGCCAATTTTTCATTTACAGTTTCCATGTAAGGCTCGATTAATTCTTCATCAACTTCGATATTTTCGATTTTATCGATTAAAGAAATTAAACGTTTTTCACAGATTTCGGCTCCAGTTGGTACATTTTTAGGCTCGATTTTAGAAGCAATTAATTTTTCTAAATCTCTAATTTTACGCGCTTCACGTCCTCCTGAAATAATGATAGAAATTCCTTTGTTACCCGCACGTCCTGTACGTCCTGAACGGTGTACATAAACTTCTGGATCATCTGGTAAATTGAAGTTGATTACGTGAGTCAACTCATTTACGTCAATACCACGAGCAGCAACGTCTGTTGCAACAAGGATTTGAATATTTTGGTTACGGAATTTCTCCATCACGTGATCACGTTGTGATTGTGATAAATCTCCATGTAATGCGTCTGCATTGTAACCATCTTGCATCAATTTATCTGCTACGTCTTTCGCTTCGCGACGAGTTCTACAGAAAACGATACCATAAATATTTGGGTAATAATCGGCCAAACGTTTTAAAGCTAAGTAACGATCAGAAGAACGTACTAAGTAAACGTGATGCTCGATATTTTTTGATGCAGTATTTACTTTACTTACAGCAATCTCAACTGGATTGTGCATATATTCTGAAGCGATACGACGAACCTCTGAAGGCATTGTAGCTGAGAATAATAAAGTTTGTTTTTCTTCTGGAGTTGTTTCTAAGATAGAATCAATTTCGTCACGGAATCCCATGTTCAACATCTCATCAGCCTCATCTAAAACTGTCCAAGTGATGTCATTAATTTTTAATGCGCCACGTTTGATTAAGTCCATTGTACGACCTGGCGTTCCTACAACGATTTGCGGATTATCTTTTAATCCTCTAATTTGTTTAACGATGTCAGCACCACCGTAAACTGCCTGTACACGTACTCCACGCATATCTGCAGAAAAAGATTCTAATTCTTTTGCAATTTGTAAACATAATTCACGAGTAGGACACAAAATAATTGCTTGTACTGATTTTGAATTGCTGTCTAATTGATTTAAAACCGGAAGCCCGAATGCTGCAGTTTTTCCTGTACCTGTTTGCGCCAATGCAATAACATCTTGATCTGATGAAAGGATTTGAGGAATAGCTTTTTCTTGGATTGGAGATGGGTTAACGAAGCCCATTTTCTCAATTGCAGTTAGGATTTCTTCTTGAAGTCCTAATTCTTTGAATGTAATCATGTTAGATACGATACCGAGATAATGAAATTCATTTATATTTCATATCACGGTTTTATTTTAAATTATTTAACCAACAGATATGAAAGAATAAAATTAAATGGCTGAGCAGCCTAAAAAATCCCTAAATGAATATTCTTTAACATCCGTACCTTAACTCTAAAAGGCTGTGCAAATGTAAGGATTATTTTTGAAATACACAACACACATTCATAATCCTTACAATTAATACACATAATATTATTTTACTGATAATAAATAAGTTACTAACAATCTGCAATATTTACAGCAACTGCCAAACCTCCTTCAGAAGTTTCTTTGTATTTATTATTCATATCTTTTGCAGTTTCCCACATCGTATTCACAACTTTATCTAACGGAACTTTCGCAGTCAACGGATCTGTATCCAGTGCTAATTCTGCTGCATTTATCGCTTTAATCGCTCCCATTGTGTTACGCTCGATACAAGGAATTTGTACCAAACCACCAATCGGGTCGCATGTTAAACCTAAATGATGTTCCATTGCAATTTCGGCAGCCATTGTTACTTGCGCAGGAGTTCCTCCCATTAATTCGCATAATGCAGCTGCAGCCATAGCTGAAGATACGCCGATCTCAGCTTGACAACCTCCCATTGCCGCAGAAATAGTTGCTCCTTTCTTAAAAATAGAACCAATAACTCCTGCTGTTGTTAAGAATTGTTCAATCTCTTTTTGACCAGCTTTATGATTTTCGATCACCAAATAATACATCAAAACTGCTGGAATAACTCCTGCACTTCCATTTGTTGGCGCTGTTACAACTCTACCTAACGAAGCATTTACTTCATTAACAGCAAGAGCAAAACAACTCACCCATTTCAAGATTTGACGAAAATATACTTTGGTTTTTCGGATTGATGCAATCCATTCTTGTGAATTAGAATAAGGTGTTGCTCCAACCAAATTTTTGTGCATATCGTAAGCACGACGTTTCACGTTCAATCCGCCTGGTAAAATACCTTCTGTATGACAACCAATGTACATACACTCTAACATAGTATTCCAAACACGCATTAATTCGTGGTGAATTTCATCTTCAGTTCGAATTGTTTTTTCATTCTCGAACATAATTTCAGAAATCGATTTATTTTCTTTCGAACAAAATTCTAATAATTCTGTTGATGTATTAAATAAATATGGAAAAGCACAAGTGACATCTGTATTGGTAGCACTATCATCCTCTTTTGTAATAAATCCTCCCCCTATCGAATAAAACGTAGAAGATAATTCTTCGTTCTCATAGAAAGCTGTAAACATCATTCCATTAGCGTGAAAAGATAAAAACTCACGATTGAAAACGATATCAGTTTCGGGATTAAAATCAATTAAAAATTTATTTCCAAAATTTAATTGTTTATTTGTATTGATTGTATTAATAATATTCGAAATATCATCAACAGGAATATATTCAGGATCAGCACCGCTTAACCCTAACATTACTGCATAATCAGTTGCATGTCCTTTACCCGTAAGCGATAAAGAGCCGTACAAATCTACACGAACTTTTGTAATTTTATTAAAGATAGATGCAGCATCCAATTCTTTCAGAAAAGCTTCTGCAGCGCGCCAAGGACCTAAAGTATGCGAACTTGAAGGACCAACGCCAATTTTGAGCATATCAAATACTGAAATACAATCCATTTTGTACTTTTAATTTATATTTTTTCCACACAAGACAAATATAGCCGTAAAATTCTCATATTCACTTTATTTAAGCAGTTTTTTTATCAACTTAAACAATTAACATGCTTAAAATATTCATATTGAATGATATTAATACAAATAATTCAGCATCAAAAAAAGAGGTCACAACTAATTGTAACCTCTTTTCTATACTTTATTAAGTTTTTATTTAAACTTGTGCCAATATGGATAGATAATCGCTAAACCATAACCTATAAACACAAACAATGTAAACATGGTAAAAAGTGTTCCATCTGCCATAAATTCGGGTTGCATTGCTGCTGACACGAATAACGATATTACAACCATATACACCCCAATTCTTTTATAAGATCTTACTAAAAAGATACCAATTAATGCAATGACTCCTAAAACAAGAGTCGAAATTGGATACCATTTTGGCATTTCTGGTGCGTCTTCGTTCATTATTTGGCGGAACAAATAATCATTTGTCACCAATAATTGATAACCACGATAAAGAATACTCAAAATCAAGAAAACCATTATAAAAATCATTGACTTGAAAAGGAATGATGTTTTGTTTCCTTCGTGTTTCAAATCTTTTGTTTTGGTGTTATCCGACATTAAAACTTTTGTGTCAAAAATATCGTCACGTTCTTGATTTTGTTCTACTTTTTGATCTGTCATAGCTTTATTTTAAAATAAGAAATCATATCCTTTCAAACTCAATTTTTCGTATTTTTCTTCATCAAAACGATACAATTTAGATACTTTACGATGTTGTTTAGGATCTGTTGTATTACCAGTTTCGATAATTAAATTTGAATTAAAGATTTTCTTTCTAAAGTTACGTTTATCCAACTCACGATTCAAGGCTTTTTCATACAAACTTTGCAATTGCGCAATTGTAAACTCATCTCCAAGTAAGTTGAACCCTACTGGACGACGCTTCACACGACGTTTTACACGCTCTTTTGCATATTTTACAATCTCATTGTGATCAAAAGCCAAATCCGGAACACGGTCGTAAGCATACCATTCTCCACCTTGTGTTTTCACTTTTTCCTCTATTTGAGGTGTCAATTTAACCAAAGCGTAATAAGCAACATTTACAACACGTCCTAATGGATTACGAAAAACTTTTGTAAAAGCTTTCAATTGTTCAATATATGTTTGATGCTCATCGTAAGCAATTTTCTCAATCAACAATTCGTGAATTGCTTGATCGTTACTTACCGTTGGCGCAATATATTTTCCTGGCAAAACCAATGCTCCTTTGAAAGGATCGTTTAGTTTTTTATACACCAATATTTTGAGATCTTCTCCATCAAACCCGAAAAGTACGAGACTTGAACATAGAGCGACCTGAAAATATTTTTCTTTTTCTTCGTCTGTCATTTTGTGGGATGATTAATAAATTGAAATTTATTTTTAATGAAAAATTGAATGCATCAATCTATTTTTATCGTTAAAAGATTCTTCTAACGAAATCATAGATTCTGTTCTCAATACATCATCAATTTGATCAATTTTGTAGATAACATCTTTCGCATCAGAAGTATCTCTTGCACGAATTTTACAGAAAATATTATATTTTCCAGACACAACGTGAACCACTGTTACGTTAGGAATTTTATATAATTCATCTATCACTTTCTGAGTTTTGTTTGTTTTTGTAAGTAACAATCCTACATACGCAACAAACTGATAACCCATTTTATCATAATCTGTAATTAGTGTAGTTCCTTTGATGATTCCAGCCTCCTCTAATTTCTTGACACGTACGTGAATAGTACCAGCAGAAACATTCATTTTCTTTGCAATTTCTGTAAATGGCATTCTTGTATTGTCAATCAAATACATCAAAATTTTCTTATCAACATCATCAATTATGTAATTCATTTTCCTAATTTTTGATTATTATTATTATTTTAATAAAAAATCGAATTAATTTTTAGCAAAATTATAAATAAAACAAACAAACTTCAAAATATTTTTTAATGATTTATTTAATATTTTACTTTTGTTATAATAATAGTTCAAAAAAGAAAGAACTAATCACTTTTGTTTGTTTGCGCGAGTTTATTGTCTAACCACAATAAACTCATTTTTTTTTATTTAATTTTGACTAAACCACGACGTTTTTGTTCCACTTTAGGTTGAGTACTTTTTTGATACGTAACTTTGACCGTATCTTTTGTAGTTTGACGAGTAGAATCTATTCTTCTTTCCTCACTTTTAAACTGTTTCGGAAGTACAATCGAATCAAATCTTTCTTGCTGTTGCTCTTCTTTTTTAGCTTTTGCTTTTCGTTTATTTTCATCTAAACCTAAAAATCCTCTAAACGTATCGAAGCTTTTGTTGTACTGAATTCCTACTCCGAAACTTTGATTTAAGTTATTTTCCATTCCTGGCAATAAACCGAAAGTTGTAGGTTTTGTAAATGCTTTTAAGACCAAAGATCCATTGTTTAATTTCGAGATATCATAAGAAACATCAAAATTCCCATCGAAGTTCTCTTGTACATTTCTATTATTTGTAACCGCAATTCCATACGAACCACGTAAACTTAAACGATTATTAACCCGATAAGAAACAGAAGTTCTAATTTTATCATTTGTCTCCGATTGCGCACTACCACCGACATACTCCATTTGTATATCTACATTGTTCGCAATAGAAGACAACATACCCGCAATTGTCGATAAACCAATATCAGCAGCTGTACTTGTTACACCAGATTGAACAGCCGAAGCATCACCAAATTTACCTGTCAATAAGATATAACTAAACTGAAGCATCTGTTCTTCTGTATTTGAACGGAATTTTGATTGTAACTGCGAATTGATATCCGAACCTGCATTAGGAATTGTTAATCCAAAATCGATAATAGGTTTTTTCAACGTTTCAGAAATATTAATTGATAAGAGAGCATCATAAATTTGCGAATATCCTACACCTAAATAGTCTCCAACATTTGACACCGAACGTTGATATTCAGCTGTAATATTAAGCGTTGCATCAAGTGGATTTCCTGCAAATTGTACCGAAGATCCTTTTTTGATTTTAAAATCTTTTGGAATCAGCGGAAATTGTCTAAACTCATATGTTCCACTTTCTATATTATATACCCCTGTAATACTCAATCCTGCTTTATTCATTAAGAATCTAAGATTTTCTGCAGTTCCTCGCGCTGTTGCTTTATCATTTGTAGCTGCATCAAAAATCAAATTCACCATCGCATTTGGATACGCATTGATGTTGACATCTATCGACATTCCTTTTGGTGCGTGAGGCTCGTTATTTTTCGATTTTTCATCTAGATGTTGGTTAGGAACAAAACGTACCAAATTATTTTCTGACTCAATTGTTGTACTTCCTGTATTTATCGTTAACTCAGAATTTCCAACCACTGTCGCATCTCCAGCAATCTCCAATTCCTCTACCGCACCAAACATAGATACATTTCCTTTCGCAAATACTTTTCCATAAAACAATTCATTGTCTTTAATAGACGTGTTCATCACCAATAAATTATCGGTATCAAAATCTAAGTTGAGACCCCATTTAGATAAATTACGAAAAAGAATTAAACCATCAACTTTTCCTTTTGTATTGTACGCAGTATCTTTAAATGCAATATCATTCAATCTAATAACCCCTTGTCCTGCTCCTTCTTTAAAAACAAATAGGTCGTTTTCTCCTTCAAATAAATAATCAGTTCCTAAGAAATTAACTTTTAATCCAAGATCTTTTGCAATCATATTTCCGCTAAGATTTGGTAAATCAATTGGTCCAGTAATTTTTAAATCACCAGATAACGTTCCACGCATATTAGAGAAAACAGATTTTAAGAATCCTTCTAAGAAATCGATATGAAACTCATCAAAATTGGCATCTACATCGACTTCAGGACCTGTTGGTTTATTAATAATATTACCATAAGCAACCAACGATTGAATTTGCTCTTTCTGTAAACTTGTTTCAAAATTAAATTGTTTATCCGCTACATTATAACCTCCTTGTAAAGTCAAATTACCAAGCTCAAAATCATTTAAACCTAACTTATCAATTTTAGCTTCAAGTGTTGGTTCTAACTTTTCTTTTGTTCTAATAATATCTACTTTACCGTTCGCTATACCGACAATTTTTAGATTATTCAATAATGTTTTAGGAATGATTTTTTCTAAATGCAAATCTTTAAAATCAGCATTGAAATTGTAATCTACATTGTTATTAAATAAACCACTTACTTTTAAATATTGTTCTTCCGATTCTAATGACAAATCTTCAACTTTTAATGATTTATTGATTCGATTAAAAATTACCCGATTAGAATTTGCATCATTCAAATGATTAATTGTCCATTGTGTCGAATCTATTTGTATTGTCGAAGGTGAAAATCCAAAAATCAAATCATTATTATTCTGAACTGTGTGAAAAAGATTTAGATTAAATAAAATTGGATTCTTACGACCTATATTAAAGTCTGTTTTGACAATCATTGTATCATTCTTCGGAATCGAATTTACGTTAATTGCATTAATCGTAACTCCACTCACTTTCATACTATCAATTTTCGCATTAAGTGTTGGTAGTTCTGCAATTGTATTTAGATTAACATTCGACTGAAACAATTGAATTCCTGCATATTTTATACCTGGAGTATCCAATGTCGCTTCCAATTGATTTTTCGTACCATCAATATAACCTTTAACATGTGTATCTGGCTCAATAGAAATCGATGGATCGATATATTGTAATAAATTTTCTTGCACATAAACATCAAACGAAAAAGCCTGATTTGGCGAAACTTTTTTATGGCGGAAAGATGGCACTAGATCTACAAGCGAATTATTGATAACATTTGCAACTTCAGTAATATTAAATTTACCATCAACAGTGGCTTTCATATAATCTGGCACATCTAATGTCATGATTTTATGCGAACCATCTATTTGAGAATTCAACATGACATGTGACAATTCTAACGTATCTTTTTTAGAACGGAAATAAAGATTTTTGACATCAATATTTCCCCTAAAATCATTAATATTTGTCAGCTTAAAATTCCCTTCAACATCGCCACGTACTATTGCATTTAGATTTTTTGTAACTCCAAGAAAATCTAAATTAACTTGACGAATGTTTGATGTAAAATCAAAATCATATGGTTTTCCACTGAAGTTAATTTTTCCGTTCAATTGTGCATTCAAATTAGGATCTTTGATATCAAACAAACCATTAAACTGATAATTTTTGACCAAACCATCTACCGTAATATTTTGATATCTTTTTCCAATCAAATCGATGTAACGAAGATTTCCATCTAAATTTAAATTGATATTTTTTAGATCAGTTCCTTTTCCATCAAATCTAAATTTTCCGCTTACATAACCCAAATCTTTTGCATTTGTTAATTGACGAAGATTAAGATTTTTCGCATCTAAAGTTCCCTTATAAATTAACGATTTTACATCTTTGTAATTCCTAATTTGAGCTTTAATATCAGCATCACCAAGTCCAGAAACTGCGTAACCATTCGCATGAATTTCATTTGGATTTAATGAAATATCACCACGATAATTTAAGTTTCCAAAACGAGTCAACATATTCGGAATTTTCTTAGAAACAAAGGTTGGAAGTAACTTTACAATTTTTTGATAGGATGTATTGATTTTTACATTTCTTGTCGAAAAATTTAGCGAAGAACCATGTGTCACATCTTGCAATTGTAAACGAGAAGCACCAACATAATTATCTTCTCCTTTCAATTCGAAATCTGTAAATGTTAAATTATTCAGGGTTCCATTTACTTTTCCATATAAATCAACCGAAGAATTTTTATCAAATAAATCAGTGAAATAGCGAATTTCTTTAAAATTAATTTTAGATCCTCGATCAAAAAAAACGTCCCAACGAACTTTATTATTAAAATCAGACATATCCGAAGGTTGATTGTAACTCAATAATAAATTTCCGTTTAAAACAGACGTATCCGTTCGTAAATTTAAATTCCCAACTCGAATTTCTTTTTTCGAATAATGAACTTTTCCTGTGAAATTTTGTACGTTATACGTTTCTTTATTTTTTGTTGCAACAAAGCAGAAATTTTCTAAATCGGCCGTAATATCAGAATCAACTAATCGAAACTTTTTTACCGTCATGTTCAACTGCTTCGAATCCAACCAAACATTTCCAGAATTTTGATTAACAATTGAAACTTTTCCGTCCTGTAAAATAAAATCTCCATCTAATTTGAAAATCTTTTTCGGATCTTTTGGTTTATCAGAACTAAAACCGTTCACAAATTTGATGAAATTCGAAATCGAATCACCTTTGTAGGTAATCACACGAATTTCAGGTTCAATCAATTTCACTTCACTCAAATTGATATGATCTTTTTTGATTCCTGGAATTAACGACCAAACATTTATTGTTGTTTCTAAAGTCTTCGACTTCAAAAAATCATATTTGTAATCGTCTTTAATGTGTACACCATAGAAATAAATACGCCCAAAAAAATCAATATCAACCGCATCTACATACATTTGTGTGTTCAACGATTTATTTAATTTTTCTAAGGCAAAATGTGCTATTTTTGTCTGTACCGCAGGGATTTGTATTGCGATTGCTACTGTTAAAACAAGGGTTAAAACGAGTATAATCAACGACAATAAAAATCTTCCTATTCGTCTGACTATTTTCAATGGTTTAAATTTACGATATTTGCAGGGTAAAAATAAGTTATAAATTTTATTCTACAAGGAATTATGAGCGATAAAAACTACATTTTAGCCATAGAATCTTCTTGTGATGATACAGGCGCAGCAATTATTGACGGAAATAAAATTATTTCTAATGTTGTGGCAAGCCAAAAAATTCACGAAATATATGGTGGCGTAGTACCAGAATTAGCTTCGAGAGCACATCAACAAAATATTGTTCCCGTCGTAGATCAAGCCCTAAAACAGGCAAATATTAATAAAGAAGAACTTAAAGCAATCGCGTATACACGTGGTCCAGGATTGATGGGTTCGCTTTTGGTTGGCGGAAGTTTTGCGAAATCTTTCAGTCAATCATTGGATATTCCGTTGATTGAGGTTAATCACATGCAAGCACATATTTTGGCAAATTTTATTGAAGATGCCAACGACGAAAAACCAACTTTTCCATTTTTATGTTTGACTGTTTCTGGTGGACATACACAAATCGTGAAAATCAACAGTTATTTTGAGATGGAAATTTTAGGTGAAACAATTGATGATGCAGCTGGTGAAGCTTTTGATAAAGCAGGTAAAATTTTAAATTTACCTTATCCTGCAGGTCCAATTATTGACAAAAAATCTAAGATTGGAGATCCTACAAAATTCAAATTTGCAAAACCAAAAATTGATGGTTTAAACTTTAGTTTTAGCGGTTTCAAAACGTCAATTTTATATTTTATTCAGAAAGAAGTCAAAACGAATCCAAATTTTATTGAAGAAAATATTGACGATTTGTGCGCTTCTATTCAACATTCTATCGTTAATATTTTGATGGAAAAAGTAAAAAAAGCATCGGACGAAACTGGAATTAAACAAATTGCGATTGCAGGTGGAGTTTCGGCTAATTCTGAAATCCGTCAACGATTAAAAGATGGAGAAACTGAATTTGGTTGGAAAACTTTTATTCCAAAATTTGCTTATACAACAGATAATGCAGCGATGATTGCAATGGTTGGAAGTTTAAAATTTGATCAAGAGTTATTTACAGAAAACACAGCGAAGTCTGTGGCTAAATATCACATTTAATGAAATTATTTTTTGGAGAAATTCATCACGAAACAGCTATTCTGAACGAAGAAGAAAGTCATCATTTTGCAAAAGTTTTACGCGGAAATGAAGGCGATTTGGTGCATGTGACAGATGGAAAAGGAAATTTGGCTGAAGTTGAAATCACATCAATTTCTAAAAAAGCAGTTGAAGGAAAAGTTGTTGATTTAAAAACAAATTTCGAGCAGAAAAATTACTATTTACATGTTGCAATTACACCAACAAAAACGATGGAACGTTTGGAATTTTTCTTGGAAAAAGCAACCGAAATTGGTATTGATGAAATTACATTTTTGCAAACTTTTCATTCGGAACGAAAAAATATTAAGATTGAACGAATCGAAAAAATTGTTCAGTCTGCAACAAAACAATCGTTGAAAGCGTATTTGCCAAAAGTGAATGATTTGACAAAATTCAATGAATTTATCAAGCAGGATTTTGAAGGTTTCACGAAATGTATTGCGCATTGCGAAGCAGATATTGAACGCACACCTTTACGAACAGTTTTGGAAAATAATCCGCAGAAAATTTTAATTATGATTGGTCCTGAAGGTGATTTTTCGCGAGATGAAATTTTTGCAGCAGAAGATCACAATTTCACAGGAATTAGTCTTGGACATCAACGTTTCCGTACTGAAACTGCGGCTTTACAAGCTGTTTTTGCTGTTGATTGGGGATTGAAATAAATCGATTAAAACTATTACTTCATACAAAAACCGATTCTGTAGAATCGGTTTTTTTCTTTTTATCTGAAAATAAATATCTTTATCAAAATTAAAAACTTATGAAAAAATTAGCACTTATTTTAGGGTTATTCATCGGAAGTTTTTCGTTTGCGCAAACTGTAAATGATGTTCCGATTAAAGATATTAATGTCGAATATGTACAGATTATTGGAACTGGGCGAGGTTTGAGTACAAAAATGAATATTCGCTTGGATTTTGGACAAGAAACCAAATCAATTTCCTTTAAAAATGGTTTAAAAATAAAAGATGAACGCGGAATTGCAGTAAAATTTAACTCGATGATTGATGCGTTAAATTTTATGTCTGCAAATGGATATGAATTTCAATTTGCCTACACATCAAAAGAGAATGATGACGATGCGCTTTATTATATTTTAAAGAGAAAAAAATAAAAAAATCCTCAACTTATGTTGAGGATTTATGTTTTATATTAAATTCTAATTTTCAACTTTCTTTTTCTTCAACATAAAAAATATACAGAATATAAAGGTTACTAAATAAATAATACCTAATGCTGTATTTCTAAACATAAAATCTTGAAAATTAAACTCTCTTAACAAAGCTAGTCCTATTGGAAATGCAATAAGCGCAAAAATAATATTGAAACCTATTTTATTTTTCATATAATTATGGTTATTTAAATATGTGTTAAACTATTAGTGAATAATCAAATATACAAAAACAACAAAGTTGTAAAAACAAAAAAATCCCCAACTTTCGTTGAGGATTTATATTTACAGAAATTCTATTCTTAATTAATTTTTTGAGCAACGTAATCACTTTCGTTCCCTAAACGATCAACAGCTTTTAGTGCAACTGCCGTTAAACTTTTACCATCTTTATGTTTCAAAATTGTTTGGTTTGTTTTGGTTTTATCCAAAATAGATGTTTCCCAATCGTTGTTGTAACGTGTGTACAAAATCCATTTCGAAACATTTGAATTCATTTTATAGTCATTCCAATTCATCACAACTTCTGATGCTTTTGCATTTACAGACAAACTTGGTTTTGCCAAACGATCTGCCTTAATCCAATTCATAGTTGGCACTAAAGCTTTAGCTTTGTATGGACCTTCTTTTAGATAACTCAACATCGAAGGATTTTTTGTTAATCCAGCAATACTCCAGTGAATAACACCTACATTATTTTGCAAAATCTCTCCAGCCATTTTTACCTGATTTGTAATCTCAGTTGTTCTATCTGATACCTTAACTTCTACAGTATTCAAACCTGGCCAAAGATGACGGTTATGTGTATTTTCTGATTTCCACCATTCTAATAATTTCGGAAAACTTTGTCCTGTCGAATTAATTGGCCAATATAATTGTGGTGAAAAATAATCAACCCAACCTTTGTTCAACCATAATTTTGCATCTGCGTACAATTCATCATATTGCGAAGAACCTGTAATTCCAGAAGGATAACCTGGTTTCCAAATTCCAAATGGACTAATTCCAAATTTCACAAAAGGTTTTTCTGCTTTGATTTCTTTGTAAATTCTTTCAATAATTGTATTCACATTTTGACGACGCCAATCTGCTCTCGACAATGTTCCTCCATTATTTTTGTAAACATTCCAAGTTGAATTATCTGGAAAATCTGCTCCACCATTGTATGATGCGTATGGATAGAAATAATCATCAAAATGAACACCATCAATATCATAACGCGAAACGATATCACGAACAACTTCCGAAACGTGATCTTGCGTTTTTTTGTCAGCAGGATCAAACCAATACATACCGTTCTTCAATCTCACCACATTACTTGGTGATCTTTTTACCATCGACTCGCTTGTCACCGGACCTCCGCTACTGTGATGCGCTCTATAAGGATTTAACCAAACATGCAATTCAATTCCACGTTTATGCGCTTCTTCCACCCAAAACTCTAATGGGTCATAATATGGAGAAGGCGCTTTTCCTTCTTCTCCAGTTAAGAAGTAAGACCAAGGCTCGAAATTACTTTTGTACAAAGCATCTGCTGCTGGACGAACCTGAAAAATAACTGCATTGAAATTGTTTGCTTCTAACATATCCAACAACTTTATCGCTTCATCTTTTTGTTGCGTTGTCGTTAAATCTTTTTTAGAAGGCCAGTTAATATTTGCAACAGAAGCCACCCAAGCCGCGCGAAATTCACGATTTACTTCTGGTAATTTCACTGTAAAAACTTCATCTTTCTTATTCGAAATTTCAGTTTTTGGTGTAGTAGGAATAGTTGTTTGCGTAGATTCTACAGGTTTTGTAGGCTGTTTAGATTCCACTTTTTTATAAACTATTTTTTTCGAACTTTTATTTGAAGCACACGAAGTCAAGCCAATTGTAGCTACTCCGAAACACATCAAAATATATTTAAAATTAATTTTCATTCGTTGAAATATGTATTTTTAGCGTTACAAAATTAGTAATAAAGCTTTATTAATCCAGATTTTATCAAATATTTAGGATATCTAGATTTTCCTTCTCTATTAAATTTACAAAATTTTTCGCTTCAAAAAGTGTTTTATAAATTTTATTCTTTACATTTTTGCATTCATCTATAATTGATAAAAATATGTTTCTAATTATATGTTTTGGCGTATTGATTATTTGTGTAAATGTTATTTTACAATCAACTGTTACAGTTTATTCGCTAAAATATCTACATAAATTTAATCTCAAAAAACAACGATTAACGTTTAGTGAAGTGCTTTGGCAAATGGCAATTTCAGTATCTTTCTTGACTTTATTGCACGGTGCGCAATGTACAATTTGGGCGGCTACTTTTTATTTCAATCCAAATATTGACAATTTGTATAGTTTTCAAGAAGCAATCTATTTTTCATTAATCACTTTTACAACCGTTGGTTACGGTGATGTTGTGATTGATAGCGAATGGAAAATTATGGCTGGATTAGAAGCGATAAACGGAATTATGATGGTGGGTTGGTCGACTGCATTGATGTTTTCTTACCTACAAATTATCTTAAAGAAGAATATTACTCAATAAAAAAATCCCTTCAAAAATTTTTGAAGGGATTTTTAATTAATATTTATTTTTTTCCAAATTAGTTTTCAATTCTTTGTAATAATCTGGCGCATTTACATCTTTTTCTAAAGCTGTATTAACCCATTTCAGCGCTTGATTTCGATCCAATTTATTCGAATAATAGAAGTTTGCTGAATTGTAAAAATCTCTTGCAGAAGAATTTTCATTCAATTGATCTCCAATCATTTTTAAAACTTCATTAATTGTATTCGTTTCAATATCCAAAACAACCGTTGTATTATCCCAAGCTAAAACCAAATTCGCTGATTTTTGTGTCACATTTGTAAAACGAATCTCAAACGTTTCTGTCTTATTATTCATCGATTTTGTCGACGGAGCTTTCACTTTCAATGCGATATTCGACTCCTTCCACTCTTTCGGATTTCCCCAGTTTTTCGTGTCTTTGTAAAAAATTACCTCCCACTCCTCTTTGTTCGGAATACTATACAATGCATATTCGCCAGCAGCTAACTCTTGTCCATTCACTTTGATTGGTTTGTCAAATTTGATGACCGTATTTTCATTCGCTCCAGTACGCCAAACTTCTCCATTCGGAACCAATTTTCCAAACACTTTTCTTCCGTTTACATTTGGTCGATTGTATTCAATTTCAAATTCTGTTAAGCCTATTTTTTGCTCAACTTCAGCATGAGAACTTACCGCAGGAAATTTCATTTGCGCAAAAGCACAACTTCCTATTAACAAAGCAAAAACTGTTGATGTTATTTTCATATAATTATTTCTTATTCTTTATTTTATCTGTTTTTTTATCGTATCCATACGGACAATGTATGCATCCACTTTTGCAACAATATCCTCTTCTTTTTAGATATTGTTCAGTAAATATTCTGAAACCTTCTGGAGATAAATAATAATCTCCTTCTTCAAATTTTTTCATTTCTAATGCTGTGAAATTACAACTTTTATCTATAAACTATCATTAATTTTGGTATGATAATTATTTGTGAAACATCTTCTAAATTTACGATTTTTAACGCTTTTTAAATCAATATCTTCTCAGATTGATTAATTTTGCAACAAAATCGAATTACCTAAATCATGTTTGTAGTTGTTTTGAGTCATTTGTTCCGAAAGAATTTTATTGGAATTACCATTTTTCCTTTCATTTTTTTGAGAGATAAAAAGCTGAAAAATGATGAAGTTTTAATCAATCACGAAACCATTCATATCATTCAGCAACTCGAACTTTTAGTTGTTTTCTTTTATCCTTTTTACTTGATTGAATATGCGATTCGATTAATTCAATATCGCGATCAACATAAAGCATATCGCAATATTAGTTTTGAGCGTGAAGCTTATGCAAACGAAAACAATTTGAATTATTTGAAAAAACGAAAATTTTATAGTTTTCTAAAATATATCTAAATGATTTGGAACGATTATAAAGCTCAAATTCAAAACATTGACATCAAACATTTAACTTCTCAAAATATTCAACTTTCTATATTAAGAGAAGATTTGATTCATCCCGAAATTTCTGGAAATAAATACCGAAAACTGAAATATAATTTTATTGAAGCTGAAAAACAAGGTTTCAAGAAATTGATAACGTTTGGTGGCGCTTTTTCTAATCATATTGCTGCAACGGCAGCAGCTGGTCAACTTCATCATTTCGAAACGATCGGTATTATTCGTGGAGAAGAATTGAAAGATAAAATCGATGAAAACCCTACATTACGTTTTGCAAAAAAATATGGAATGCAGTTGCATTTTATTTCGAGAGAAGAGTATAGGAAAAAAGATGAAATTAAATTTTTAGATGATTTAAATACTAAATATCCAGACGCTTACGTTATTCCAGAAGGAGGTACAAATGAGTTAGCTATAAAAGGTTGCGAAGAAATTTTGTATGCAGATTGTTTCGATTTCGATTATATTGCTTCGGCGATCGGAACTTGTGGAACAATTGCTGGTTTGATTGAAAGTTCTAAATTGCATCAAAAAATAATAGGCTTTCCAAGTTTAAAAGGGAATTTTATTCCAAAAGAGATAGAAAAATTGACAAATAAAACGAATTTTACTATTTTTAACGAATATCATTTTGGTGGATATGGAAAAGTTTCGGATGATTTAATTACTTTTGTAAATGATTTCAAGCGAATTAACCATATTCAATTGGATCCTATTTATACAGGAAAGATGGTTTTTGGTATTTTCGAATTGATTAAAAATCATTATTTTAGTGATAACTCTAAAATTCTTATCGTTCATACAGGCGGACTACAAGGAATAGAAGGGATGAATAAACTTTTAAAAAAGAAGAATAAAAATATTATAGAATGAGAAAATTGTTGTACGTTTTTAGCTTTGTTTTGGCCATGTCAACACAAGCCCAAGAAAGTAGAGACATAACTTACATTCGAAAACATGCTATTTTAGCTGTTGAAGAAATGCAACTTTACAAAGTTCCGGCAAGTATAACTTTAGCACAAGGTTTATTAGAAACAGGTGGAGGGCAAAGTAGATTAGCTGAGCAAGCAAATAATCATTTTGGTATAAAATGTAAAGGACCAGCAGAATGGTCGTTGGATAAACCAAGAATTTACCACGATGATGATGCAAAAGGCGAATGTTTCAGAAAGTATCTTTCAGTTGAAGAAAGTTACAGAGATCACTCAGAATTTTTGGCATTAAGACCCTATTATAAGGCTTTATTTAATTTGGATCCAACAGATTTTAAAGCTTGGGCTCATGGATTAAAAAAAGCTGGTTATGCAACAGATTCAAAATATGCGTTTAAATTAATCTCTCGAATAGAAAAATATAATTTAGATCAATTTGATAAGATTTCAGCTGAAGAAGTTTTTGCTAAGTTATACGCATTATATAACAATCAAGATGATTTGATGTTAGCGAATAATTCTTCTAAACAGATGAAAAATGAGCCTAAATCAATCAAAGAAGAAGTTATTTTAGCTTCTTACCAACCCAAAGAAAATATTGTAGAAAAGAATGAGCCTATTGTAAATAACAAAACGGTTGTTTATGAAACTCGTCCTCAAAATCCAACAACTCGCATCAAAAATCACAAGAATAACATTCCTTATATTGTTGCACAAGCTGGAGAAACGATAGCGACAATCTCTAAAACGTATAATAAAGTTCCTTCTGATATTGCGAATTTCAATGAAATACAAATGGGATCTAAGTTGAAAGATGGACAAATTGTATTTTTTGGAAAAAAGAAAACAAAAGGTTCTGATTATTCGTACAAAGTACAAGAAGGTGATGATATGTACACGATTTCTCAGCGTTTTGGCGTAAAAGTTAGTAGCTTATATAAACTGAATCGTATGGAGCCAGGTGCGCAACCTAAAGTTGGACAACGAATTAATTTAAAAACTAAAGTTAGAGCATAATGAGCTCAATAATAAAAAAAAGCTTCCAAATGGAAGCTTTTTTTATTTCATCATTTTGAGAATATCAACCAATTGTTGATTGATTCCTCCTGTTTGATAATCCATCGGTGCAGGCGCGCGATCAATCATAATATTTCCTTCTTTGTCTAAAATAATAAAAGTCGGAATGTATTCTATCTTATAATCAAAGCCAAAGTTATCTTCTCTTCCTGCAAATAACTGTACACCAGACATCTGATTTTCTCTCACCATTTTTTCCCAAATTGGCTTATCTTCTAATTTATCCAAAGAAACACTTACAAAATGAATTGGTGCATTATGAAATTGTTTTTCCAATTCTTTCATAAAAGGAATTTGAACTTTGCAAGGTCCACACCATGTTGCCCAAATATCCATGTAGACATATTTTCCTTTGAAATCTGATAAGTCAAATCGTTTTCCATTGATATCAGCCAAAGAAAAATCTGGTGCTTTTATCAATTCTTTCGGAATTTCTGATTCTGGTGATTCTTTTTTTGCAACAGAATCAATCTTTTCTATTTCAGCAGATTCTTCAATTTTTTGTTCGGATTTATTACAACTAAAAAATGTAAAAAACATTGATAGTAATAGTAGTTTCGTTTTCATTTTATTTTTCAAATAAGTATTAAAAAACTTGATAATATCTATAAGTCTTTCGTCAAAAATAAACATTTAAACGTTAGCAATTTCATAAAATACCTCAATTCACTTGACAAAGGGGTATCTGACATCGTATATTTGCAAAAAATTGTACAATTATGAAAATGAAAACCTCCGATTTCGACTTTACTTTACCTGAAGAACTTTTAGCAGATCGCCCTTCTGAAAACAGAGACGAAGCTCGCTTAATGGTTGTTCACCGTGACACCGGAGAAATTGAACATAGACAATTTAAAGATCTTATCGAGTATTTCGACGAAGGAGATGTAATGATTCGTAACAATACGAAAGTTTTCCCTGCTCGTTTGATGGGTAACAAAGAGAAAACTGGTGCTCAAATCGAAGTTTTCTTGCTAAGAGAATTAGATGCTGAGACTCGTTTATGGGATGTTTTGGTTGATCCAGCGCGTAAAATTCGTATCGGAAATAAATTATTCTTCGATAATGATGATACATTAGTTGCAGAGGTTGTTGACAATACAACTTCTCGTGGACGTACTTTACGTTTCTTATTTGATGGATCTTACGAAGAATTCCGTGCAAAATTGAAAGAATTAGGAGAAACTCCACTTCCAAAATATATTTTACGTGATGTTGAACCAGAAGATGCAGAGCGTTACCAAACAATTTATGCAAAACACGAAGGAGCTGTTGCTGCACCAACAGCTGGTTTACACTTTTCTAAACACTTATTAAAACGTTTAGAAATTAAAGGTGTTGATTTTGCTGAATTAACATTACACATTGGTTTAGGAACTTTTCAAGCTGTAGAGGTTGAAGATTTATCTAAACACAAAATGGAGTCTGAGCAAGTTATTATTCCTCAAGAATCTGCTGATCTTGTAAATCGTGCAATTGACGAGAAGAAAAAAGTTTGTGCTATTGGTACAACTTCTATGCGTTCTATCGAATCTTCTGTTTCTGCAGATGGTCATTTAAATGCATTTGATGGTTGGACGAACAAATTTATTCACCCACCATACGATTTCTCTATTGCAAATTGTATGATTACAAACTTCCACACACCAAAATCTACATTAATCATGATGATTTCTGCGTTTGCTGGACACGATTTAACAATGAAAGCATACAACGAAGCTGTAAAAGAAGGATACAAATTCTACTCTTACGGAGATGCAATGTTAATCTTATAAGACAAGTTTGAGTACAACAAAAAAAGATATACGAAAGCTTTCACAAGCTGAGATTGAAGATTATTTCAAAGAGATTGGAGAAAAATCATTCCGCGCAAAACAAGTGTACGAATGGTTATGGAAAAAGAATGCGCATCAATTTGATGACATGACGAATATCTCAAAAGCTCTACGTGAGCAATTGGGAGAATCTTTCCAAATTCAACCTGTTGAAGTTGATCTTCTACAAAAATCTAACGACGGAACCATCAAGAATGCGGTTAAACTTCATGATGGTAACGTTGTGGAATCTGTTTTAATTCCGACTGATTCTCGCACAACTGCATGCGTTTCTTCGCAAGTTGGTTGTAGCTTGGATTGTACTTTTTGTGCAACAGCGCAATTAAAACGTATGCGTAACTTAACAGCTGCCGAAATCGTCGATCAAGTTGTGATTATCGATGAAGAAAGTAAACGTTATTTCAATCGTCCTTTAAGCAATATCGTATTTATGGGAATGGGAGAACCTTTGTTAAATTATAACGAAGTAATTTCTGCCATCAAAAAAATCACATTGCCAGAAGGACTAGGAATGGCTCCAAGACGAATTACAGTTTCTACTTCGGGAATTCCTAAAATGATTGAAAAACTGGCTGACGAAGATTTACGTGTTAACCTTGCGGTATCTTTACATTCGGCTCGAGAAGAAGTTCGTAATGTGATTATGCCTTTTTCTGTTAAATTTCCGTTGACGGATTTAATGGATAGTCTTCAATATTGGTACCAACAAACAGGTTTACGAATTACGTTCGAATATATTGTTTGGGGCGGTGTTAATGATAAAAAAGAAGATATCGATGCATTGGTAAAATTCTGTCGAAAAATTCCTTCTAAAGTGAATATTATCGAATATAATTCGATTGATGACGGAATCTACAAACAAGCATCAGAAGAAGCAGTTAACAATTATATCAAAGCTTTAGAATCCAACAATATTGTGGTAAATGTACGTCGTAGTCGCGGAAAAGATATTGATGCAGCTTGCGGACAATTAGCCAATAAAACTGGAAATGATTAAAACATAATCAAATGAAATATTTAGCCATATTTTTATTTTTGATTCTGACTAAATTCTCTTTCGCGCAAATAGTAGAAAACATCGATACAATTTCTATTGATGATTATAAAATGGAAAGTATCAACTTACCGCCTACTTTGAACGAAATTTCGACTTTAGAATATGAAAAAGAAGATAAAAATGTGGCTTCTTTTTGGGGTTTAAACGATTCTGATTCCAAACCAGAATTGTATCGTTTTGATGCAAAAACAGGTAAAATTATCAATACAATTTTCATCGCAAATGCTCCAAATATCGATTGGGAAGAAATGTCTTCGGATGATAATCGAATTTATTTTGCTGATTTTGGAAATAATTTGGGCAAACGAAAAGATTTAGCCATTTATTTTATCCAGAAATCAAACATCGATTATTCAAAATCTTATCAGCAATTAAAAGCTGAAAAAATAGAATTTTATTATCCAGATCAAGAAACTTTTCAGTTCAAAAATATGACGACAAATTGGGACGCAGAAGCATTTTTTGTCTACCAAAATCAATTGCATATTTTTACAAAAGAATGGTCAAATATGTCAACGTCTCATTATGTTGTTCCTATTGACTCTTCTAAAAAACACGCAGCCAAAAAGTTAGAAACTTTTCCTACAAATTACGCTGTAACTGCTGCTTATATCGATGCTGATGTAAATAGTTCTACCAAAGGAGTTTATCTGTTAGGCTACACAAAAGAAGCGTTAACGTTTATCAGTTGGTTTGATTTGCCAAAAGATAACAATCAGTTATTCTTCACTTCTCAAGTTAAAAAAATAAGTTTACCTTTGGGCTTCACGACACAGTTGGGACAATTGGAAGGTATTTCAGTTTTGCCAACCGAAAACAAAATTTGTTTTAGCGGAGAGGAATTTAATTATAAAGGATTCTATGCAAAACAGGTTGTACATTGCATCAATAATTTTACGAATTAAAAAACTAAATTTTGGGTAACACGGTAGATTTGATTAAAGCTCCGATCGCGGAGGAAATGAAATTGTTTGAACAGAAATTCTTCGAATCGATGAAGAGTAATGTTTCGCTTCTTGACCGTATTTCCAATTATATCGTGCGTAGAAAAGGAAAACAAATGCGTCCGATGTTTGTATTTTTAACTGCAAAATTAAATGGCGAAGTACAAGAACGTACCTATCGTGCAGCTTCTTTTATCGAGCTTATTCACACCGCAACTTTGGTACACGATGATGTAGTGGATGATAGTACATTGCGTCGTGGTTTCTTTTCACTTAATGCGATTTGGAAGAACAAAGTAGCTATTTTGGTGGGAGATTATTTTTTATCAAAGACCTTAATTATTTCGACTAAAAACAAAGATTTCGATTTACTTGAAGTTGTTTCGGTTGCGATACAGGAAATTTCGGAAGGTGAATTATTGCAAATCGAAAAAGCGCGAAAACTTGATATTACAGAAGATGTATACTTCGAGATTATTCGAATGAAAACGGCAACGCTTATCGCAGCTTGTTGTGAAGCTGGTGCGCGTTCTGTTGGTTGTTCGGAAGAAGTAGCGAAGAAAATGCATCGCTTTGGTGAATTGGTTGGAATTGCCTTTCAGATCAAAGATGATTTGTTTGATTATACCACTTCTAATGCAATTGGAAAGCCTGTCGGAATTGACATCAAAGAACAAAAAATGACGTTACCGTTGATTTATTCAATTAACACAGCGAATGAAAAAGACAAAAAATGGTTAATTAATTCGGTAAAACGTTACAACAATGACAAAAAACGTGTACGCGAAATTATTCAGTATGTGAAAGATCACGGCGGAATTGAGTACACGCAAAAAATGATGAAACAATATAGCCAAGAGGCTTTAGATATACTATACGAATTTCCCGAAAGTGAATTTCGAAATTCATTGGAAACAATGGTGAAATACGTAATCGAAAGAGAAAAATAACAAAAGGACTTCTTATTGAAGTCCTTTTTGTTTTATATTAAGAATTAACATTTCTAAACTCTAGATGCGATATTGAAACAAGTTCAATATAACTTCGATAAATTAAGATCTATTTTCAATAATAAATTAAGGGAGAATTTCAAGTTGAATTCAATTCAGCTTCTCATCACTTTAAAAACTAAATCAACCTCACGACATTACGAATTAAGTCAGCTTGGTTCTAGACACTTTGTTTACAACATAAAAAAGCCATTACAAACCGTAATGACTTTATATTTTGATTAAAACCTTATTTTTAAATGGATTTCTGATAAATATAATCATCCATAATATATCCATTTCCAATGTCAAATGTTTTTGATTCCATATTCTTGAAACCATTTTTCTCATAAAAACGAATTGCTTTCGCATTGTGTTTATTCACCGTTAAATGAACAGCTTTTGCTCCTTTTTCTCGCGCATAATCTACAACTCTATTCAACATCAATTGTCCAATTCCTTTGGTTTGATTAGACTCTTTCAAGTAAATTTTGGATAAGAAAACAGTATTATTTTCATCTAATTTGTAATGCAAATAACCAGACGGAACATTATCAATTTTCAGGATTTCCCAAACATCTCCATTTACAATTCCTTCGTTTACTTTATCAGTATTATACATCATATCAATCATATAATTGATTTGATCTTGTGATAACAAATCCTTGTAACATTCGTTCCAAATCTCATTTGCCAAAGGTTGAACTAAATGAATGTTTTTCTCATTAATAGTGTGAAAATGAGGATAAACGTCCAATTTTACTGGATTTATTTTTTGATTAACTTCTAAATTTTGTAGAATTTCATCTTTACGTTTATCAATTTCGACTTCTAACATTTGCAATGTCCATTTACGCTTTAATGAATTGTAATAAAACATTCCGATACCAATGTATAAAAAGACTTGTACAGCAATTGACACATAATTTTCGGCCAAAAATTTATTCATTTTAAGGCTATTTTCCATCAAATTATCCATAGATGAACTATTAAAATTAACACCGATATCAATAATTCCTGAAGCAAACAATAAAACAAATACAAAAGAAAAAGCAATCTCACCCGCTATGTATAATCCTACTGCTGATAAAACCGTTTTTAATTTATCCTTTTTGAAAAATTTTGCTAAGAAATAGAACTGAAAACTAAATATGATGATTAGAAACACTGTTTATTATTTTTTATGTCTCACAAAAATACGAAAAATATGCCCGCAAACATTTATATTTGTATGAAACATATCAAAACAAAAAGTGATTTATTATGTATAGCGATAAATTTCAAAACTACTTACAAACGCAATTGAATGATTTAGAAGAACAAGGATTATTCAAAAAAGAACGCATCATTGCTTCTCCTCAAAGTGCAGAAATTACATTAGAAAATGGTAAAACATTACTTAATTTTTGTGCGAACAACTATTTAGGATTATCTGATAATAAAGACGTTATCTCAGCTTCTCAAAAAATGTTAGATGACCGCGGATACGGAATGTCTTCGGTTCGTTTTATTTGTGGTACGCAAGATGTACACAAACAATTAGAGAAAAAAATCGCTAATTTCTTAGGAATGGAAGATACGATTTTATATGCTGCTGCTTTTGACGCAAATGGTGGTGTTTTTGAGCCTTTGTTTACAGAAGAAGATGCTATTATTTCTGATGAATTAAACCACGCTTCTATTATTGATGGTGTTCGTTTATGTAAAGCTGCTCGTTATCGTTATAAAAACAATAATATGGCTGATTTAGAGGCTCAATTAATTGTAGCTTCAGAAAAAAATCATCGTTTCAAAATTATTGTAACAGACGGAGTTTTCTCTATGGATGGTATCGTTGCAGACTTAAAAGGTGTTTGTGATTTAGCTGATAAATACGATGCTTTGGTAATGGTTGATGATTCTCACGCAACTGGTTTTATTGGAAAAACTGGACGTGGAACACATGAGCACAACGAAGTAATGGGACGTGTAGACATCATTACATCTACTTTAGGAAAAGCTTTAGGTGGTGCAATGGGTGGATTTACTTCTGGTAAAAAAGAAGTAATCGAAATGTTACGTCAAAAATCTCGTCCATATTTATTCTCTAACTCTTTAGCTCCTGGAATCGTTGGCGCTGCTTTGCAAGTGTTAGAAATGTTAGAAAATGACACAACTTTACGTGATAAAGTAATGTGGAATGCTGAATATTTCCGCAAAGAAATGGTTGCTGCTGGTTTTGATATTCCAGAAGGTGATGCTGCAATTGTACCTGTTATGTTGTATGATGCAAAATTATCTCAAGTAATGGCAGACAAATTATTAGATGAAGGTGTTTATGTAATCGGATTCTTTTTCCCTGTTGTTCCTCGCGACAAAGCACGTATTCGTGTACAATTATCAGCTGCACATACAAAAGAGCAATTAGATCATACAATTGCTGCTTTTACAAAAGTTGGTAAAGAATTAGGAGTGATTAAATAAGAATTTGTTTTTTCAATATTATATTAGCGACTAAATATTTTTAGTCGCTTTTTTTATATATTTAACTTATGCTTTTCAAAAATAAAACATATCAAATAACGACAAATCTTTCTGATCAAGAAGTTTTTAAAATACTGAATGATAATACAGAAGAAAAAAGAATTCGTTTTTCTAAAAGTAAATATGAATTTGAAGGGATAGTTTATAAAGATCATTTCAATTTGATGAAAACGATTAGCGGACGAAATAGTTTTAATCCTCAAATTATTGGTCATTTCAATACCAACGACAATAAAACCACTATTGTTTACAATTTAGAATTAAACTCTTTTGTTTCAATATTTTTCATTGTTTGGATAAGTATTGTGACTTTATTTTTTATAATCTCACTTTTTCAAATTATTACTAATGGAATTCATAATTTTTTACCTTTAATTTCTATTCCGATGTTATTTTTTGGATTCATATTATATTTTGTTGCTACAAAAATGTCTGAGGATAAAATCACTGAAACTTTTGAAAAATTATTTCAAGAAAAAGTTCAAGAAGTAAAATAATTCAACGCCACGAATTGTCTCTCAAAATCCTTACTTTTACAACAACTCAACGAAAGAAAATTTCAAAATGGCTCAATTCATAGAAAATGTTGTAAAAGATTTAGTCCAAAATCAAAAAAACTTTATCAACACCACTTTAGTTTTACCAGGAAAACGTCCCATGTTATTCTTCAAACAAGAATTTCAGCGTCAAGCGCAAAATATCATTCTTCCACAAATGAAAAGTATCGAAGAATTGATGAGCGAACTTTCTGGTTTAGAAATTATTTCTGGAATTAATCTATGGTTCAAAGCGTATCAAGCCTATAAAAAAATCGTTGACAAGCCTGATTCTTTCGAAGATTTTATCAAATGGGGACCAACTGTTTTGAAAGATTTCGATGATATCGATGCTTCTTTGCAACCTGCGCATAAAGTTTTAGACTATTTGATTTCGGTAGAACGAATTAGTCAATGGGGAGATGGAAAAATTGAGATTGGGAAAAATGAAATCATTCAAAATCACTTAACGTTTTGGGGAATTGTTTCAAAATTATATTTTCAATTACAACAAGATCTGTTGGATTCGAAAGAAGGTTATGCTGGGATGGTTTTTAGAATCGCAAGTGAAAAGGTTGAAGAGATTGTCGAAAACAGAACTTCACATTATGTTTTTGCTGGTTTTAATGCCTTGACAAAAGCAGAACAAGCACTAATTTTTCGATTAGAAAAAGAAAAATTAGCCACTTTATATTGGGATGCAGATAAATATTATTACGAAAATCCGAATCAAGAAGCTGGTTCTTTTCTAAGAAAATACAAAGAAAAAATAAAACCTATCAATTGGGTGGTTGATGAATTTTCGAGACCAAAAAATTTACAGACAATTGGTGTTGCAAAACAAGTTGGACAAGCAAAATATATTGCAGATTTAATTAGAAATCTCAACGAAGATGAGATAAAAAATACCGCGTTGATTTTGGCTGATGAATCTATTTTACCAGCAATTCTCAATTCGTTGCCCGAAAATATCACACATCTCAACATTTCGATGGGAATTCCGTTACGTTCTGTTCCGTTAGCGCAATTTTTCAAATCAATTTTTGAGTTGCAAATGAATCGGGAGAAGTTAGGAAAAGGAACCATGTTTTATTTCAAAAATGTCTTACAAATTCTTGAAAATAAAACATTATCTCTTTTTAGCACAGAAGAAAGTCGAAGATTAATCGGTGATATTCGTTTACAAAATAGAATATTTAATTCTCAAAATTCGATTCAAAATGCCTTAAGAGAATCAATCTTTAAATCTATTTTTCATATTCCGAAAAGCATCACTGAATTTATTCATCATCTAAAAAATTGGACAGACGAATTACTGCATCATCCTTCGATGAACGATTTGTTGACAAAAGAATATTTGTTCTTTTTCAAAAAAGTTTTCAATCAATTGCACGAAAATTTGTTGAGTGTTGATGATATCAAAGATTACAGAACCTTGTTTTTATTGTACAATAAAATCGTTTCTTCCGAGACAATTTCCTTTATTGGAGAGCCTTTGAAAGGTTTACAATTGATGGGATTATTGGAAACTCGTTTATTGAATTTCGATAATATTATCATGACTTCTGTGAATGACGAAATTTTGCCTTTGGGACGACAAAACAATACATTTATTCCGTATGACATTCGCAAACAAATGAAATTGAATACATTTACCGAAAATGATTCGATTTATGCATATCACTTTTATCGTTTGATTCAGCGTGCGAAAAACGCTTATTTCGTGTACGATACCGAAGCTGACGGAATGGGTTCTGGAGAAAAATCTCGCTTTTTGGCTCAAATCAAATTTGAAAGTAATCACGAAGTGAAAGAAACTTTTGCTGCTCCAAGTTTTGTTACAAAACCTTTGAAAGAAATCATTGTTCCTAAAACTGACGAAACAATGGCTAAACTTCAAAATTGGGCTGAATATGGAATTTCACCTTCTTCACTTTCGACATATTTACGCAATCCGTTAGATTTTTATGAACAACGTGTTTTTAATGTAAATGAAGTCGAAGAAGCCGAAGAAATTGTAAGCGCAAGAACGTTAGGAAACATTGTACACGGAGCTTTAGAGGATTTGTACACGCCTTATATTGGACATATTTTGCATGAAAATGATTTCAAAAATATCGAAAAAATAAAAGACAAAACCTTACAAGAACATTTTAGTAAAGAATATAAAGATGGACATTTGGATAAAGGTCCAAATTATTTGATTTATAAAATTGCAGAACGAATTGTAGATGGCGTTTTGTCTAAAGATACGACTACTGCAAAGGAAAATGAATTTGTAATTCGAGCTTTGGAAAGCAAGCACGAAGTTGATTTTGCACTAACAAATGGCAAAATTGTAAAACTGAAAGGTGTAATTGATAGAATTGATTCTGTCAATAATCAAATCCGAATTATTGATTACAAAACTGGTTATGCGAAAGATATTTCGGTGAAAACCGAAGAAATAGAAACCGTTTACCAAAAAGAAGATAAAGCGAAACAATTACAATTAATTTTCTACGCACATTTATTTTATGCAGACAAAGAAAACTTAACTAAAGACATTGAATTGTGTATTTATCCAATCAAATTTCCAAATAAAGAATTAATTAAACTTTCGGTTGATAAAAACACCACCATTGATTATTCGATTGTCGAAAATTCTACAGCACCGATGTCAACATTAATCGAAGAGATTTTAAATCAGGAAATTCCGTTCAAACAACCAGAATAGTACTCAATACACTATAAAGAAAACCCTTTGTAAACACTACATACAAAGGGTTTTATATTTAATTTGGTGTATAAATCAATTTATATTCTTAATAATTTGCTAAAAAATAGTAGTTTTGGAAAAGTTTAAAATCGCATAATGAAAAACAATAAACTTTTTATAGCTATTATTATTGCCCTTCTTATCGGGGTTGCGCTTGGAGGATATGTACATTATAATACCTCGCCAGAATTTATTAAAACATTTTCGACTAACATAAAACTTCTTGGTACTGTTTTTATTCGTCTTATTCAGATGATTATTGCTCCTTTAGTTTTCTCAACTTTAGTAGTTGGTATTGCTAAAATGGGTGATATGAAAATGGTTGGACGAGTTGGTGGACGTGCAATGGGGTGGTTTATCACAGCTTCTCTTACTTCTTTGGTGATTGGTGCTATTGTTATCAATGTAATGAAACCTGGAGAAGGATTGAACATTGAGATCGATTCAAGTTCTGCTCAAGATTTATTAAAAGGTCAAGCTTCGCTTACATTAGAGCATTTCATTACACATATGATTCCTAAATCTGTTTTCGAATCATTTGCAACAAATGAAATCTTACAAATCGTTGTTTTCTCTATTTTCTTTGGTGTCGCGATGGCAGCTTACGGAAAAGAAGGAGAAATGATTACGAAAGCGTTAGACAAAATTTCGCATATCGTCTTAATCATGGTTGGATATATAATGTGGACTGCGCCATTAGGAGTTTTAGGAACTATTTCTGCTGCTATTGCAACGTACGGATTCGGTATATTCTTACTTTATGTTAAATATTTAATTGCCTTTGTAATTGGTATTTTACTTCTTTGGGCTGTTTTAATTTTGGTTGGATATTTCATCTTAGGAAAACGAGTAATCGACTTATTAAGACACATCAAAGCACCTTTACTAATCGCTTTCTCTACAACTTCATCAGAAGCTGTATTCCCAAAATTAGTTGAAGAATTAGAAAAATTTGGAGCTCAAAAGAAAATTATTTCGTTTACTTTACCGCTCGGATACTCCTTCAATTTAGATGGATCAATGATGTACATGACGTTCGCATCGCTATTTATCGCGCAAGTTTATGGAATTCACATGCCAATCGAGAAACAAATTTTGATGTTATTAGTCTTAATGCTTACTTCAAAAGGTGTTGCAGGTGTACCAAGAGCTTCATTAATTGTAGTGGTTGCAACTTGTTCGATGTTTGGAATTCCACCAGAAGGAATCGCATTGATTTTACCAATCGACCATTTCTGTGATATGGCACGTTCGATGACGAATGTTCTTGGAAATGCTTTATCGACTGTTGCAGTTGATAAATGGGAAGGACACGTCGCAATTGAACAAACATATACACACGATGATGATCATCACAAAGCTTAAATAAATTGCTTTTCAAAAATATAACAAGAAATGCGACCTTTATCGGGTCGCATTTCTTGTTATAATATCATTCGTTAACCGATTACAATTCGTTATATTTCGGAAATTTAGGATGAACAATTCGTTTCCATTCCGGATGCTTTTTGATGTAGGCATATACATAAGGACAATACGGAAACAAAGGATTTTTATGTTCCTCCATATAAACCAATGTTTTTTCAACCAAAGCAGCAGCAACGCCTTTTCCTCCTAATTCTTCAGGAACTTCGGTATGAATCAATTGATAATATCATCTTCTTCTTTATAATCTATAAAAGCGATGTATCCGTCTACATTCAGCTCAAAACGAAAAGCTGATTCATTTTTTACAACCTGTAAAGGAATTAATTCTTCATTCATATTATTTCTTTTTTTATGACAATAATCCGATAAAAATCTGTTTTCAGAATTGATATACATCAAAAAAGCAATCAAAAACTTTGATTGCTTTTTCCTAATACTTTATACTGATTTCAACTCTATTAATGTTATTTCTGGCCAAACACCTACTCTTCCTGGGTAAAAATGATAACCAAATCCGCGATTTACATTGATAATCTTTCCTTCAAAATCATAAAAACCTGCCCATTGCGGATACACATATTGCGCCGGACTCCAACGCAAACCAATTTTCGGAACTTCAATTCCTAATTGCATTCCATGCGTATGTCCAGACAAAGTCAAGTCAAAATGTTTCGGATGATTTTTCAATATCTCATTCCAATGCGAAGGATCATGAGACATCACAATTTTAAAATCTTCTGTATTTACATAATTCGAAGCTGCATCAATATCACCTAATTTCTTAAATCGTGTTCCCCAATTCTGAACGCCAATCAATGCAATTTTTTCACCATTCTTTGTAATAAATCGGTTTTCATTCAATAATAATTTCATTCCAATCTTAGGGAAAATCGCTTTAATTTTCTCAAAATTATCTTGCTTTTCTTCCTCCGTTTTCCAATCCGAATATTCTCCATAATCATGATTTCCTAGCACTGCAAAATTTCCGTGCGGCGCTTGTTTTATTTTAGAAAAAACATCGTACCATTTGTCCATTTCCCAATGAAAATTATTCACAATATCACCCGTAAACAATAGTATATCAAACTCTTGTTGATTAATTAAATCCACTGCATATTCTATTTTCTCACGATTGTCCAAACTTCCCGAATGAATATCCGTTATATGTAAAATCTTGAAACCATCAAACGATTTTGGTAAACGTTGATATGCCAATTTTTTCTTGATTACCTTGAAATTATATTTTCCTAAAGTCATTCCATAAATCAAACTAAAAAAAGGTATTGAAGCTACTATTAATCCAGAAATCATTACAAATTTTCGACGAGAAGGTAAATAAGAATCTTCTTTTGTTTGATGATTTGTTGCACGATTAAATAGCCACCCAAAGCCTCTAAAAATATCTTGAACCAAGAAAAATAGAACCAAAATAATTCGAGGAAAACCAAACAACATAAACAAACCTGTTGCCCACATTGTCGTTTGCGTTTGACCAACATTACGATCAAAAAAGATTAGATTATATCCAAAATTACCCAAAACAAGTAACCACAAAAGCATATTCCCGAAAAGAATATACTTATTTTGAATGAATTTTTTAAAATTATAATACAGGTAAATTTCAAGTACGATTGAAATAATTATTGACGTGATAACACTATAAACAAACATTATTTTATTTGATTTTGAACAAAAATAAAAGAAATCTTTCTAACAGTGATTTATTATTAAATTCTTAACAGAACATTATAAAATTTATAGATGATTCTACACAAAAATTTGCGTGATAAAAACGTAACTTTGTAGCATATTTTTAAGCATAAATTATGAAAAATAGACTACCTGTAACGGTACTTTCTGGATTTCTTGGAAGCGGAAAAACGACACTTCTTAATCATATATTACACAATAAAAAAGGACTAAAAGTAGCAGTTATCGTGAACGATATGGGCGCAGTAAATATTGATGCGCAAATGGTTTCTCGCGAAAATGATTTAATTCAAACGGATGAAAAATTGGTTGAATTAAGCAACGGTTGCGTTTGTTGTGAATTACGAGAAGATTTGATCGTAGAAATAGAGAAGTTGGCACAATCAGGGAAATATGATTATTTGGTTATCGAAAGTTCTGGTATTTCTGATCCAGGTCCTATTGCGCAGTCATTGGATTTTGTTTCGCCAGATGGTAAAATTGATTTGCCAAAAGTTGCGCGTTTAGATACGTTGGTAACTGTAGTTGACGCTTATAATTTCTTCAAAAATTTAGGAACTGATGAAGATGTTTTTGATCGTGGTTTCACAGAAAATAGAGACGATAATCGTCCGATTGTAAATCTTTTAATCGATCAAATTGAATTTTCGAATGTGATTATTCTAAATAAAATGGATTTGGTTGAAGAAGAAACGTTGATGAATATTGAAGCGTTTGTGACAAAATTAAATCCTTCTGCTAAAATAATTCCTGCAAGTTTTTCTCACGTTGAATTAACTGAAATTTTGAATACCAATCTATTCGATTTCGAAAAAATTCAGGATATAGACGCCTGGGTAAAATTATTAGAAGAGCAAGAAAAAGAGGAACATCACCATCACCATCATCACGACCATGATCAAGAATGTGGCGAACATTGTACACACGAACACCACGATCATTTGGAAGAAAAATATGGAATGACTTCTTTTGTTTACAGACAAAAAATTCCATTTCATGCAGAACGTTTTTTAACCTATTTGAATGATAATTTTCCAGCAACAATTTACCGTTCAAAAGGTTTATTTTGGTTAGCAAATCGTCCTGATGAAGCTATTTTCTTGAGTCAAGCTGGTGGTAGTATCCGAATTGATCCTGCGGGGGCTTGGTGGTGCTCGATGCCATATGACGAAAGAATTCAGTTTGCAGCGTATCAATTTAATCAAAAAACGATTGAAGCCAAATGGTCGAAAGAATGGGGAGATCGAATGATAGAACTTGTTTTCATTGGACAAGGTTTGGATAAAGAAAAAGTTACACAAGAATTAAACTCTTGTTTGCTGAATGAGCAAGAAATTGCTGAATGGCAAGCAAAACATAATTAAAATAAAAGAGCCTTATTTCGAATTGAAATAAGGCTCTTCTCTTATCATCCTTGTTCTAAAGATTTAAATAGATTTATTTCATTTATCAAATTCACTTGTTCTTTTCTAAGGCTCGGTTAATTACAAACAGCTATGTTTATCCTATCCCGAGGACTCAGTTGATTGTAAACAGATGTGTTTGTAATAAAATCTTCTTGACAAACATTACAAACAAGTATGTTTGTAATAAAATTTGGAACGGATATTTATATTTTTTGTTTTTGATTGAATGAATAAATCAAGTAAAACAAGAATGGTAAAATAAATATCGAGCCGAGTAATAATGCCCAAGCTAACATATTTATCGTACTCAACGCACCGTAATCTGTTAATAAAGATAATGTTGAACCATCTTTAAATAATACCAAATTTGGAAAATGCGAATAAGTTGCCGCAAATAAAATCATCATCACAATAATTCCTGCGTAAACTTTCAACAAAGAATCCTTCGCTTTATTTAAGGCTGAAAGTAATAATACAATCGAAATTGAAGCAATTGCAATTGCGATATAACCGTAAATTTCTGATGTTATCCAACTAAATAATGGAATGTTTTTCCAAAGTGAAACTGCAAATACCAATGCACCAGCAACAAAAATTAAAGCTGTATAAAGCTTCGCACGTTTTCTTAAAATCACTTTATCTTCTTCGTTTTTAACAGTTTGAATTGAATAAACCGAAGCCAAGAAAGCACAAATCACAACAGTAAAAATTCCAACTGAAAAATTAAACCAACTTAGCCACGAAAATATATATGCATCTTGAAACGAAAATGCATTATCATCAATACTTCCTGAAACGATAGATCCTGCAATTATTCCCAAAAACAAAGGCGTCACAACACTTGAATAGGTAAAAATGACATCGTACAGATTGTGCCATTTATCATTGATTGCATCATAATTTCTAAACGTAAACGATGTTCCACGCGCTATGATTCCTAACAACATAATCACTAACGGAATATGTAAATAATTAGAAACATCTGCATAAACCTTAGGAAAACCGACAAACAAAATTACAATGGCAATGATTAACCACATATGATTTGCTTCCCAAATAGGTCCAATCGAATTGTACATAATCTTCTGCGTACGTTTTTTGTAACTCTTTTCAGAGAATAATTCGACAATTCCAGCACCGAAATCTGCTCCACCTAAAATTAAATATAAACAGATGGCAACCCACAAAAATGCTATTACTACGTAAATCATACTTAATGTTTTTCTGGTTTATAATTTGGATCTTCTGGATCGTAAAGCTTCGCAACCATTTGTATTTGTCGATTCATTAAGAACACTAAAATAATGGACAATGTAATGAATACAAACGTGAAAATGTAAAACGAATATTGTATTCCTGGCATTGGCGTGATGGAATCTACCGTTCGCATAATTCCGTAAATAATCCACGGTTGACGACCGACTTCTGTTACCGTCCAACCTGCTTCTAAAGCGATGTATCCGAAAGGTGTCGCAATCATAAACAATTTATAAAACCAGCGTTTTGTTCGCCAATCTTTCTTAAAAAATTGCGCAATCAAATAAATAACAGCTATTCCCATCATCAACATTCCGAATGTTATCATAATCTGAAAAGCATAATGTACAACTGCCACAGGCGGCCATTCATCTTTCGGAAATTCTTCTAGACCTTTTACAGGTGTTTTGAAATCTGAATGAACCAAGAAACTCAATACACCCGGAACTTTTATCGCATATTTAATCTCTTCTTTTGATTCGTCCACTATTCCACCCAAAACAAATGAAGCACTTTCTTCTGTTTTGAAATGCGCTTCCATCGCAGCCAATTTAATCGGTTGACGTTTTGCTACATCTTTCGCCGAAATATCACCACTCAAAGGTGCTAACATTGCTGCTGTAATCGCTAAAACAGAACTAATTTTGAATGCTTCGCGATGAAAATTTACATTCTTACCTTTCAAAATAAGATAAGCATGTAAACCCGCAACCGCAAATCCAGTCGCACAAAAAGCTGCAATTGTCATGTGCAACGCTTGTGAAAACCACGCATCGTTGAACATAGCTTTTACAGGATCTATGTTTAAATATTCGCCATTTATAAAATCGAAACCTGACGGAGAATTCATCCAAGCATTTGCAGCAACAACCAAAATCCCTGAAGCTAAACCACTAATCCCTACAATTACACCACAAATCCAATGAAACCATTTATTGAATTTGTCCCAACCATAAAGGAAAAAACCTAAAGCAATGGCTTCAATAAAAAAAGCTGTTCCTTCTAACGAAAATGGCATTCCGAAAATTGGTCCAGCGTGTTCCATAAATTTAGGAAACAATAATCCTAACTCAAACGAAAGCATTGTACCAGAAACTGCTCCCGTAGCAAATAAAATTGCAACTCCCTTACTCCAAGCTTTGGTTAACCCTTTGTAAATTTCGTTTTTAGTTTTGAGGTATTTGTAGTGAGCGATTGCCATCATAAACGGCATCACCATTCCAACACACGAAAAAACAATGTGAAAGGCAAGCGACATCGCCATTTGACTTCTGGCAGCAATAAAATCGTCCATAAGTAGTTGTTTATAATTTGTTTGTTGGTTAAAGTTACTAAAAAAAAGAGGCAATTCGATTTTGAATTGCCTCTTTTTATATGATTTTGATTATATGTGATTTTCAAAAATTATTCAAATAATCTACATTCGGTATTTGATAAACTTTATTACTATCAAAATTTTTAATTTTATTACCCCTTACCATAATTCTTTTAGTTCCAGACTCTGTTGAAAAAATAATTTGAAAATCTTCATCAAAATTTTTAGAATCTATTTGTTTAGCTTTATTTAAAATAACTAAAAGTTGTTTTATCTGATTGTCATTTAATTGTTTTATTTCTGAAAATTTTCCATTTGAATTACTATCAGGTCTTTCTAATATAACTTCTTTAATTTCATTAATATTAGATGGATAATTTAACCTATCAATATTTGAACATGAAATTATAAATAGAAAAAGTAAAACAATCTTGATATACATCTTAATAAAATTGATTTTCTATTTAGCTGTCGCAGGAACTAACCACTTGAATTGTGGTCCTACTTCAGGAATTACAATACGTTGCGAAATTCTATCCATTCTATCTGGGAATTTCATGATATAATCTCTTGCTTTTTCAGCCTCAGCATTCAATCCAGAGATTTTATCTAATTGCCAAGCTTCAATTAATTTTCGCATAATATCGATGTAATCAAACGCTGTGTACACATTAATGCGTTGCGCTGCATCTGAAAACGCATCAAACAAAGTTCCTCTTTCTTCACCAGAAGCTCTTAAGAAATGCGCTGGCATTACAATTTTAAGTTTGAACATATGTTGAACAGCTAACATCATTTCAGAAGGATCAGCTTCGAAGATACGACGAACGAACTCTGTGTAAGCTAAATGGTGACGCATTTCATCTCCTGCAATAATTTTACACATACGCGATAATTTTTTCGCTCCGTATTTTTTTGCAATTGCTGATACATTATTGTGCGATACATAAGTTGCTAATTCTTGAAAACTTGTGTAAACAAAGTTTTTGTAAGGATCGTGTGCTGTTCCAATGTCGAAACCGTCATTTATCAAATGTTGCGTTGTTACTTCAACCTCGCGCATATTGATACGTCCTGATAAATACAAAAATTTATTCAAAACATCACCGTGACGATTTTCCTCTCCTGTCCAATGGCGAATCCATTTTGCCCAACCATTTTCTAGGTAATTTCCTTCTTCATCTACCACACCGTCCATTTGCATCAACCAAGATTCGTAGGTTGGCAAAGCTTCCTCGGTAATGGTATCACCAATCAATGTAATCCAGAAATCATCTGGCAAATCTTTCGAAAGCTCTTGTAATTCTTTGATTTCGTCAAAAAAAGAATCTGTTTGAGAATTCGGTAAAAAATCTGTTGGTTGCCAAATTTTATCGGCTGGAACTAAGAATTTGTCCATATAAGCATCAATATCTTTCTCAAGAAATTGCATTACTTCCAGGCGAACATTATTTATTGACATATAATTATTTTATGCGGTTATACTACTTTTTACAGTTTTTTCGGTAAGCTCGAATATTTCATCAAACTTATAGTCACTCACTTTTAAGGGTTTATGGTATTGTATCGTTACTTTCGCGCCCAAATACATCGGGAATTTACCCCACTTTTCTATTTCCCACGTATTATTTAGCGTAACGGGAACAACATAAGCGTCTTTAGCATATTTCGTCAAAACTTTCAATCCATTTTCTTTGAAAGCCTTTGGTACTCCATTTTTGCTTCTTGTACCTTCTGGAAAAATAATAGCTGAATAATTATTTTTCTGAATGTATTGCGCTAATTTTTTTATTTCCTCTATTGCTTGTTTTCCGTTCTTACGATCGATTAATGCAGAACCTCCATGCGTTAAATTGTACGATACACTGGGAATTCCTTTTCCCAATTCTATTTTCGAAATAAACTTAGGATGATAATCAGCCAAATCATATTCCAACGGAGAAATATCATACATACTTTGGTGATTACTCACAAAAATCAATGGTACATTTTGTTTCAAATTTTCTCTTCCTTTATAGGTATACGTTGTACCTAAAATTCTTGTCCAAAAAACCAAAAGACCATTCATCACTTTTACACTTTTGTGATGAGCAGCATAACCTCCCAAATTGTAGCACAACCATTGCACAACATGCATTACCAACAACGTTAATCCATAAAAAATATAAAAGATTATAGATAACGGATAACTTAAAATTTTCTTCAACATTAGAAATTTAGACAAATTTAATAAAAAATTATGCTAAGCATAATATATTTTTCTAGGCGATTTACTTTATTAATTTCAAAGTTAACTTTTCTTGATGAGCTTCATCATAAAAAGTAATTTGATTTGATGATTTTACTTTAAAATATGCAGTTTTTTGCAAATTTTGAATCAAATTTTGAGGAATTTCGCAATCAGAATTCACTTGTTTTAAATGATTAAAAATTATAGCTTGATCTATTTTGGTATAATCAGCCGTAATAATTCCGCAAACCGTTTTCATTACCATTTTTTTCGTTGCATCTTCAAAAATAATGTAATCTCCTCCATCATTTATATTCCATTTACCCGACAAATCGCTAATTTCTGAAGTCACAACTTTAGTTTCGGAAACTGTTTTGGTTGGTAAACAACTTGTTAATCCTAAAACAAAAAACAAAAGTATTGCTTGAATTGTATATTTCACGTGGTTTTATTTGTAACGAAGGTAGAAATATTTTGAATATTACGGATTGATTTTTTAAATATTCAATTTTATTAAGAAATTTGTTCTCTAAATAAGAAACAATGGCGAACACAAAGAAAGGAGAAGTTTTTACTGATCAAAATAACATCAAAAAAGTAAAAATAGAACGAAAACCAAGTTTTCCTAAAATCTATATTTTAACCGATGATTGTCAATTCGTGGAAGATGGTTTGTACGAATTAGATTTTTTTGAAACGCCAAGTGTGACTAATTTCAAATCTAAATTGAATCCAACTATTCCTGCAATTAACTTTAAACAATTGAGTGAAAAAGGAAAAGATTTTTTACAATAATATGCTGAAATAATTTTCTCTAAAAACACAATTAAATAACAACACAATATCCATTGTTGAAAAAATAGAATTCTACATTTTTTCTCCTACTTTCCTTCGAGGTTTCTTCGACCGTTGTTCGACG
>NZ_DFRA01000065.1:71446-108216 GCF_002378465.1 Empedobacter sp. UBA3475
CGTCGAACAACGGTCGAAGAATGGTCGAACAACAATCGAACAAACTAAAAAACAACTAAAAATTCATATCGCTCAAAACGATGATAAATAGAGGCATAAAAAAGAATTTTTCTTTTTACTAATTGAATAAATAATGATAGGACAAATACGGACACAAAAAATGTTTTTTTTATAATTATTCTAACTTTTTAGTATCTTTATGAATCTTCGTTTTTTGAAAAATCAATAAAAGACGAAAATTTATTAAAAACTTCCTCCGAAATTAGCACCTTCAAATAGTTTTAAAATTCCAAAAAAAGGAATAAAACTTAAAAGTAATACAAGATATAATATCCTATTTTTATAGTTAAAAATAATGGATATTACTGAAAAAAGTGGACATAAAATAAAAGACCCAAATCCAGTAATAGCTATAAAATCGAACATAAAATTTTGATTTCTTGCTATTTCAGTTCCATCAATACTATACATAACAATAAAGCATAGAAAGAAGAATATTGTCAATCCTATAAATACTCTTGATATGTTGATTTTGGTTGGCTGATTCATACAATTTATTTGAATAAAAATAAGTAAACTTTACAGAAAGCATCTCACTGAAAATAGTGATTTACAATTTTGCTTAAAATTTGATTGTATTGAAGCAGTAATAAATAAAAAACCCATACTGATAATCAGTATGGGTTTTCTTTAGATTGTGATCCAGTCAGGATTCGAACCTGAGACCTACTGCTTAGAAGGCAGTTGCTCTATCCAGCTGAGCTACTGGACCAATCCAAAATTCTATTACTAAAATTCGTCGGGGTGGCAGGATTCGAACCTGCGACCTCCTGCTCCCAAAGCAGGCGCGATGACCGGGCTACGCTACACCCCGAGTGGTGTTTTATTTCTAGCTTTAAAAAAGCGGAGAGACAGGGACTCGAACCCTGGCATCGGTTTCCCGATGACAGATTAGCAATCTGCTCCATTACCGCTCTGGCACCTCTCCTAACTTTTAAAAATAAGACTGATTAGTCTCATAAAGCGGTTGCAAATATATATTGACTTTTATTGCAAAACAAGTCTTTTTAGAAAAAAAATTAAATTATTTGGCTTAATTTTGGCTATTCAAAAGACTATTTAGAACTAAAAGAATGAATTTTAAAGGATTAGTATTTTCGGCAATTTCTTGTTTTTTTATTTTGGCTAGTTGTGCAACTAAAACAGTTCCACCAAAAACAATTACAAAAGTAATTCGTGACACAGTCATTATCAATTCAAAAACAGATCAACCGGAAATGACTCGAGCTGCAAAACTCGACAAGTACAAGGTGACAACAGATTATTATCCATCTATTTCGCAAGATGAACGTGTACGATTTTTAGTGTTACACTACACAGCAATCAACACAGAGTTATCGTTAAAAGTATTGACTCAGAAAGATGTAAGTGCACATTATTTGGTAAATGATTATGATGACAAAACAATTAATCTTTTAGTTGACGAAACAAAACGTGCATGGCATGCAGGTGTTAGTAGTTGGAAAGGATTGGATAATATAAACTTTTCTTCTATTGGTATCGAAATCGTTAATCTTGGAAACAAAGGAACGGATGCTTATCCAAATTACACGCCTTATCCAGATTATCAAATCAAAAAAGTAGGTGAATTGACACAAGATATTGTAAAACGTTATAATATTTCTCCTTTTAATGTAATTGGGCATTCTGATGTTGCGCCAGGAAGAAAACCAGATCCGGGTCCACTTTTCCCTTGGAAAAAATTATATACAGATTACGGTGTTGGTGCTTGGTACGATGATACAGACAAGTATGTATTTATGCAACAATATCCTTGGGATACAACAAGTTCCGTTTTTATCACACAAGTGCAAACTGATCTTAAGAAATATGGGTACAACGTTCCTACAAATGGAATGATAGACGCGCAAACAAAAAATGCAATTGTGGCATTTCAGATGCATTTCCGTCCAGAAAAATACGATGGAGTTGTAGATGCTGAAACTTGGGCAATCTTGAAAGCATTAAACAAAAAATATAATCCATAAATCAATTTTGATTTATAGTATGAAACTCCTACGTGTTAGGAGTTTTTTATGGAATAAACTTTCAGTAAAATAATATGAATAAATAGCTTAATTTTCATTAAAAATGGAATTGAGAGTTAAGAAAAATTGAAGTAATTTTATCCAAAATAATATAACATGGCTTTTAAAAGTTTGCGCCCAATTATTTGGACGAAAGATTTACAAAAAACAACAAAATTCTATAAAAAATTAGGATTTAAGATTGCTGATCAAAATGAAGATTGGATTTGGGCTTGCTTGCAAAAAGACGATGTAGAAATTATGTTGGCTTATCCAAATGAAGGAGCAGATTTTGAACGAGCTAATTTCACAGGTTCTTTTTATTTTGTTGTAGACAACGTAGACGAGTTGTGGAATCAAGTAAAAGATGATTGCGAAGTTGTATATGAAATTGAGACCTTTGAATGGGATATGCGCGAGTTTGCAATCTACGACAACAATGGTTATATCTTACAATTTGGACAAGAAATAGAAGTTACATTCGAAGATTAATTATGATCTCAAAACGATATTACAACATTATTTTAGCGATAATTATTCTTATTATTCCAATTGTTTTTTACATGATTATTAACACTATGGTTAGTATAAAATATGAAACCGACGGAGTTGACACTTGTATTTCTACTGTAACAGGAAAAAATCTTTGTTCGCAAATCGATCAACTAAAAGTTACTATTTATATTGACATGATTGTGATGATTTTCTGGTTAGCCTTAAGAAACTTAATCGTAAAAAAATAACTTATGGATTATCATTTCGAAGAAAAATTTGAACAAATTAATTTCTCAGAAAATCAAAATATATCTGGTGAATACGAGAATTGCGAGTTTATAAATTGTGATTTGAATGGATTAGATTTAAGCGATATCAAATTTATTCAATGTCAATTTATCGAATGTAATTTGAGTAATGTAACTTTAGAAAACACAAGCTTTCAGCAAGTTGAGTTTATGAATTGTAAAATGATAGGTTTTAATCTCGAAAATTCGAACAAATTTGGGTTAAGCATTTCATTTGAAAATTGTACGTTAAACGACTCATCTTTTTATGAATTACCGCTAAAAAAGACAAAGTTTAGCAATTGTTCTTTACAAAATGTAGAATTTTCTTTCGCAGATCTTAGTCAAGCTTATTTTATGAATTGTAATTTGGCTCACACCATTTTCTATCAGACCAATTTAAAGCAAGCCAACTTCAAAACGGCTTATAATTTCACGATAAATCCGAATGATAATCAATTGAAAGGCGCGCAGTTTTCCAAAGAAAATTGTGTTGGATTATTAGATTATCTTAGAATTACAATAAATTAAAAAAAGGTTTCGAACAAAATCGAAACCTTTTTTATGCTTTTTACTTATACTATTCTAATCAGAATAAATAATCACAGATTATATTTTACTAAATCATAACATTTTAGAATAAATTACTTCTATATTTTATCAATTTGTCAATAATTATTTCTTGATTTAATAAATAATAAGATTATTATTGCATCTTTTTTTGATAAATTTTCTGAAATAAATCCAACTCAGATTATCAACTTAAAACTTTTCTTGACATTTTTTTAAGAAATTAAAAAAATTGTTAGCGTATTATTTACACTAATAAAATAAAAAAGAAATTCTTTATCAAAAAAAGCATTATTATTTTTCAATACATTATTTTAGTTAAACTTAAGTCTATTTACTAAGTCAACACAAAATCACAAATAATGTACAACTAACACCATTTATTAAAAATGAAAAAATTTTTTTTCGCACTTACTCTACTATCCACTTTTGGAGCCACGGAATTAAAGGCTCAATACGCTTCTGAATATGATGGCGGTTTGGTCGTTAAATTAAATCCAGAAGGAAGTAAATATGTTCGATTTATTCTTTGGGGACAAACTTGGTTTCAGGATTACGAAGGAAAACACGTCAATGATGGATTTTCTATCAAACGAGCGCGTGTTCTTGCTTATTCGCAAATCAATGATCGATTTATGATTTTAACACATTTTGGTGCAAATGGAATCTATGATAATAACCTTTCTCCGATGGGAAAAAGTACAGATGTATCGTTTTTCTTGCATGAAATGTTTTTACAATATAAGGTAACGAACAATTTAGCAATTGGTGCTGGAGTTCACAATTTTGGTGGAATTTCTCGTGGAAATGGTCAAGGTTCTATCAATATGTTGACACTAGACAATAACAGAGCTGACTGGTCTACACTTGGTTTGTCTGATCAATTTTCAAATCATTTGGGAATGTTTGCAAAAGGGCGAATTGGAAAACTAAATTATCGTTTAGCATTAAGTGATGCTATTACGAATACTTTGGACGGAAACTCTTCGACAGTTTTACAAAACGGACAAGAAAAATATTTAGGAAAAGCGATACTTGGAGAAGGTAAATATGCCGTTTCAGGTTATTTTGATTATCAATTCTTAGATCAAGAATCGAATGCCTTACCTTATCGCGTTGGAACCTATTTAGGAACTAAAAAAGTATTCAATATCGGAGCAGGATTTTTCAATCAGAGTAATGCAATTGTCAAAAAAGAAAATGATAATTTGATTGGAGAAAATGTGACTCATCTTGCAGTTGATGCTTTTTATGATGCGCCAATCGGAAAATCTTCTTCGATAACAGCTTATGCGAAATATCAAAACTCTGACATGGGCGAAAATTATGTACAAGGGAATGTTGTAGGAGATGGAAATCAGTTTTCTGGACATGTTGGGTATTTATTGCCTAAAAACATCAAAGAAGGCGAAGGAAAATTCCGCAATAGAATTCAGCCGTATGTTGGATATTCTTACAGAGATTTCAAAGGTTTAGTGAAACCTGCAAACGAATTAAAATTAGGTGGAAACTGGTACATTGATGGTCAGAATGCTAAAATTTCTGTCGAATATCAAAAATCTTTCGATCAACCCAAACACATGGATGACATGATAACAATACAAGCAATGATATTATTATAAAAAACACACAAGAATTAACACAAAAACACATTATTTATGAGCGAAACTGCTAACAAAAAAACAATCTGGAAAGTGATTGGTGCTTCCTCGATGGGAACGCTAATTGAATGGTATGACTTCTTTATTTTTGGAAGTTTAGCTGTTGTAATTTCTACTAAATTTTTCCCAGCTGACAATCCTACAGCTGCCTTTTTATCAACCTTAGCAACATTTGCTGCTGGATTTGTTGTACGTCCATTTGGTGCATTATTCTTTGGTCGATTAGGAGACATTATTGGTCGTAAATATACGTTTATGGCAACTTTAGTATTAATGGGAGGAGCAACTTTTTTAATAGGATGTATTCCATCTTACGAATCAATTGGGTTTATCGCACCTTTATTAGTATTAATCTTACGTTTATTACAAGGTTTAGCACTTGGAGGCGAATATGGAGGTGCTGCAACATACGTAGCAGAACACGCACCAGACGGAGAAAGAGGATATTGGACTTCTTGGATACAAACCACTGCAACTGTTGGTTTATTTGTTTCGTTAATTGTTATTTTATTGACGAAAACATTATTATCAGAAGAACAATTTGACCTTTGGGGATGGAGAGTTCCATTTATTTTATCAATCTTGATGGTTTACGTTTCATACTTGATTCGTAAAAATATGGACGAATCGCCAGCTTTCAAAAAAGCAAAAGATGAAGGAACAACTTCTAAAAATCCTTTGAAAGAATCTTTTGGGAATCGTTACAACATGAAATTCGTTTTATTAGCACTTTTTGGAGCTGTAATGGGACAAGGAGTTGTGTGGTATACAGGTCAGTTTTACTCAATGAGCTACATGAAAACGGTGATGAATGTAGAATCTGATCAAGTAGATTCTTTGTTAGGAATTGCTTTATTATTTGGTACACCTTTCTTTGTGTTCTTTGGATGGTTGAGTGATAAAGTTGGTCGAAAATGGGTGATGCTAATCGGAATGATTGTCGCTGTATTCTCGTATCGACCAATATACGAATCAATGTATCAAACAACAAATCTTGAAAATAAAGAAGTAATTGCAGCACAAACAATTGAAAAAGCTGAAATCAAAAATGTTGACGAAAAATCTGATTCTATTTATACAATTCAAAAATCATTTACAGATGGCACAACTTACAAACAAGTTACAACGCGTCATCTAGAAAATGGTCAAGCAAAAATTGTAGATGGAAAAGTAAGTGAAATTGTAAAAAAATCGACACATATTAATAGTGGTGATAAATGGAAATTAGTTGGATTAATTTGGATTCAAATTATTTTTATCACAATGGTTTATGGTCCAATTGCTGCGTTCTTAGTAGAGATGTTCCCTGTTAAAATTAGATATACATCGATGTCCTTACCTTATCACGTAGGAAACGGAATTTTTGGAGGTCTTTTACCTGCTGTTTCTACTTATTTGGTAACAAATGCCAAAAACAACGGAGATCCGCAGTTTTACTTAGAAGGTCTTTGGTATCCAATTGGAATTGCAGCTGTTTGTTTTATCATCGGAGCAATTTATATCAGTAATAAAGACAGAAATGTTAACTAAAAAAACTATTAAAAATGGAAGCAATTAAAAAAATATTAGGAATCGTTTGGATCGCATTATCACTTGTTGTAGCCTACTTTTGTATCATGGAATTTGGAATTCCAAAATTATCATCAGGCTCTCAAGATGATTTAGTATTCGGAATTATTATTCTATTTGTCCTTACACCAATTATAGTTATTGGAATGGCTCTTTTTGGCTATTACGCATTACTCGGCGAATATAACGAAGACAAAATGTAAAAAACTATACACGAAATCCTCAACATATGTTGGGGATTTTTTTGTATTTTAGAATATGATGCAACGACTTATTATTATTTTATTCATTCTATTTTCTTCTTGTTCTAATTCGATTAGAGAAGGAAATTATTATGAAAAAATTGACAAGTATAATATAGAATATACGATAAAAGGAAAAGGTCCCGTTCTAATTGTTGGGCATCCTACTTCTGGGAAAATTGCATACGAAAACTCTTTACAACCTTTAGAAAAATATTTTACAGTTGTCTACTATAATTCCCGTGGAATTGGACGTTCCGAAACGCCAAAATCTTACGAAGAATACCAAGATTCGCATCTCGTAAAGGAAATTGACGAACTAAGAAAAAAATTGAATATAGATCAAATTTGGCTGTTTGGACATTCAGATCAAAGTGCGATTGCTTTGCAATATGCTGTAGATTATCCTGAGCACTTAGATGGTTTGATTCTTTCTGGAACTGGATTTATCAATAATTTTGATGAAATGATGAATGATCGAAATATCTTCGAAACTAAACGAAAAAATACCGAAAAGTGGTTCAAACAAGTTGTAGATGACTGGGATTATATGCTAAAAAATAACACTAAAACAGATGCTTCTGGTCGAGATTTATCTTATTCTCCGATAAAATGGTGGTGCTACAATCAAGAAACTTTCGAAAAAGTAAAACCTTATTACGACTCCATCCAAAAAATTGGGAAACGAAAAGAAATTCCTAATCAAATTAATCCATATACGACTGAACAAAATATTGATAAATATCTCATCTATCAAGAAAAATTCAATCAAATTACAATTCCAATTTTAATTATTAATGGAAAATTTGATACAAATAATCCTCCGAAAAAAGTCGAAAAACTTCATGAATATCTTCAAAATTCAGATTTATTTTTAATCGATCATGCAGGACATTTTCCTTGGATTGAACAAAAAAATGAAACTTTTCAGATAATAAAAAATTGGTTGAATATAAATCTTAATAGATAAAATTTTTAATTTATTTCACCTCTAAAAATTCATTTTTCAATAATCCTTTTGACGAAATCAGAAAAAAATATCGATAAAACGTTAACACTATTCGAATAGTTTTGGCATAATTTGTGTCATTCACAATTTAAAATCAACAAATTATGAAAAAAGTATTTTTAACATTAGTGCTCGCAGTATTTGCAACTTCAGCATTTGCACAAGAAATTAAAACACCTCAAACATCTGCTAACGTAGGTTCTACACCGATCAAACAAGGTAATTGGTTAGTAGGAGGTTCTATTGGATCTTTAGGTTACTCTTTTGAAGGAGAAAACTTTAACATTAACTTAAATCCTCAAGCTGGATATTTTGTTTCTGATGGATTTGCAATTGGTCTTACAACTGGTTTTGGCTTACAAACTGTAAAAGATGGAGATAACATTTACCAATATAAATTAATGCCATTTGCTCGTTACTATTTTCCTGAAGGAGCAAGTTCTACAGGACGTTTCTTTGGACAAGGTGAAGTAGGCATAACTGGAGCTAAAAGCGGTGGAGTTTCTGATACTTCTTTCGGTTTCGGAATTAACGCAGGTTATGCACACTTCGTTTCTAGAAATGTAGCTTTAGAAGGAATGGTTGGGTACAATTATTCTAAATCTAATTTAGCAAATGCTCAAGCTCAAAACGGTTTGGGATTAGCAGTTGGTTTCCAAATTTATTTGGGACATAATTAAACTGAAATATAATTCAAATACAAAAAGCCTTGCAAATGCGAGGCTTTTTATTTATAATATAATTTCTAAAATTGTTTTATATCTGTTCTTTTTCCGTGATAGAAAAGTATTTTCCAATGTTCTTCTTTTGCTTTTTCTTCCCAACGCACACGATCTTCCATCGCTTTTACACCGTCAACATCATTTTTGAAAGCTGCATGATATCTAAAATAATTAAGTTGAGGCAAATTATCTGCACCATAGAAAACAATATCTTTATCATTTTTGATCCAAAAAACTTGTTGAAAAGGAACGTGTCCACCGGTAACTTCAAATTGAATATTTTCTGAAATAAAACCAGAATTTTCCTCATTCATCCATATAATATTTTTGAATGATTTCAACTTTTCTAAACGATCATAATTATAAGAATTATTTGTTTGAGCAACCGCATAATCATATTCGCGTTGTTGAATATAAATTTTTGCTTCAGGAAAATTACATACAAACTGATCACCTACCCAATTTCCAATTCCGTTGATATGATCTTTATGTAAATGTGAAATCAATACTTTAGTGATTTGATTTGGATTAATATTATGTTCGCGCAATTTCCTTAAAATTATTGGTTCACAATCTATTTCAGTTCCGAAACCACAATCAATCAAAATATTATCCTCTCCAATTTGTATCAAAAACGGACGAACAATCAAATTATAACCATCTGTTGGACGTTTTACATCTACATCATCACTTAAATAATGAAACTCTTTTTTCGCATCAACATGAAAAACACCTTCTAAAAGAGAAATAACTTTCATTTAGTTCTATTTTTTACAAAGGTAATTCGTTTAGATTTTTTCCACAAAAAAAGGCTTCCAAAATAGGAAGCCTTAAAAATATTATGATTCAAATCTTATTTTACAATTGTCATTTCATCAACGATGTGTTTTGCTCCAGCAAATTTATCAACAACCCATAAAACATAACGAATATCTACAGAAATCGTACGTTGTAATTTAGGATCAAAGATAACGTCACCAGCCATTGCTTCAATGTTTCCGTCAAATGCAATACCGATTAATTCACCTTTACCATTCATTACTGGAGAACCTGAGTTACCACCTGTAATGTCATTATTTGATAAGAAATTTACGTGTAAATATCCATCTTTATCTCCATATTGTCCATAATCTTTGGCTTTCGCTAAATCTAATAAACGTTGTGGATTTTCGAATTCTTCGTCACCTGCGATGTGTTTTGCAACTGTACCTTCTAATGTTGTAAAGTAGTTAGAAGCAACATCTGGTTGACGTTTTGGATTTGTACTTTTTGGTAAATTTTGGATAGAACCGTAAGTTAAACGTAACGTAGAGTTAGCATCTGGATATAAAATATTTCCGATTTTAGACTCACGTAAACCTTTTACCAATAAACGGAAGTTTTTAGAATAAACATCATTCAATTTTGCTTGTTCATCAGTTTGCTTAGAAGCTCTTTCTACTAAAGCATTTGACAAAACATATAAAGGATCTTTTTTCAAGACTTCTACATCTGGAGAAATTAAGAAATTCTCAACTTGTTTTTGATCAGCGAAGAAACTTCTTTCAACAGCATCATTTACATAAGCTGTAAAGTTCTTGTTATTTTGCTTCGCTAAATCAGCAACATAAGGCGCTAAACCAGCTTCGCTCGCTTTAGAAGCATAAAGATTTAATTGAGCAGCCAATAAATCTTTTTCTAAAGGTAAATACATTTTTTCGTAATATGCATTGATTGCATTCTGAATTTTCGGACGCATTTCATCACGTTTTGCATCATTCGCTGCTGCATAGTTTTCTAATGCTTTTCCAATAGAATATGGCGCACTTGCTAAAGTTGAGTAACGCAATAAAATGTTGATGTAATTGTTATGACGAGCATCTAAATTTGTTTTCGCATAATAATTATTCAAATTCGAAACAACATCACCATATTCGGCTTTGTTTGCTCCTTTTTGAGCCCATTTATTGAATTTTTCTTCTTCTTTTGTTTTCTTCGCAACAGTTCCGTGAAGTTTTAAAGCTTCGATCATTCCATCACGATTTTTCCAATAGTTCGCAACTCCAGCATATTTAGAAGCATAATCAATATTTACTTTTTGATTTTGCTCCATATATTTTTTCATTTGATCCATTGTCACTTTAGAAGCTTCAACCCATGCAGGATAAGCGTACTCTACATTTTGAGCAACACCTTGCGCTGGCATCCAACGATTTGTACGACCTGGATAACCTAAAATCATAGCGAAATCATTTGGTTGATATCCTTTTAAAGAAACTGGTAAATGATGTTTTGGTTGCAACGGAACATTGCTTGTAGAATAAGCTGCAGGATTTCCATCTTTGTCACCATATACGCGGAACATAGAGAAATCTCCTGTGTGACGTGGCCATTCCCAGTTATCTGTATCTCCACCATATTTTCCAATAGAACTTGGAGGTGTTCCTACTAAACGTACATCCTCATAGTCTTGGTAAACAAAATAGTAATATTCATTTCCTTGGAAGAATGAACGAACAGAAACAACATATTTTCCGTTTTCACTGTTCTCTTTTTCAATTTTTGCAATCTCTTGGTTAATCGCTTTTTCACGATCTAACTCAGACATTTTATCATTTACAACACCTAAAATACGTTTAGAAACATCATCCATACGAACGAAGAAACGTACTTTTAAGCTTTTTGGTTTTAACTCAGCAGCTTTATCTTTCGCCCAAAAACCATCTTTTAAGTAATCATGTTCTGGAGCAGATAATTCAGCAATAGCACCATAACCACAGTGGTGATTTGTCAAAACTAAACCTTGTCCAGAAACCATTTCAGCAGTACATCCACCACCAAATTGTACAATAGCATCTTTTAAAGAGTTATTGTTGATACTATAAATTTCTTCTGAAGTTAATTGTAAACCTTGTTTTTGCATATCACGGTGATTCAGACGCTCGATGAACATCAAAAACCACATTCCTTCGTCAGCTTTCACTTTAAAAGGAAAAAGCATAACCACTAAAAGCGTGGATAATAAAAATTTTTTCATTATTTGTTTGTCTTCAATTTTACGAATTGCTAAAATAATTGATTATCTGAAGTTCTCCTAATCTTTAAGTATTTAATAAAGTTTTACTGAGGTTTTATTGTTAAAAAAAGATTATTTTTATTTAATTAACACAAAATTTGAATCGTGAAAGTAAAAATTAAAATCATTAATCTACTTTAGGTTATGATTGGTTTTATAGAACAAAAAAATCCGAGAAAATCTCGGACTTTTTACTTTATATCAAAACTTAATTAAGCTTCTTTATTATCTTGAGGTTTATCCTCTTTTTTCTCTGCTGATTTAGCAGGTTTTTCTGTTCTCTCTGGTTTTGGCAACAAAGCTTTACGAGATAATTTCATTTTCTTTTTATCATCGTAACCTAAGAATTTAACATCAATTTTATCACCGATGTTTACAGAATCTTCAACTTTTTCAAGACGTCTGTGCTCTAATTCAGAAATGTGAACTAAACCTTCAACTCCTTTTGCAATCTCTACAAACGCTCCAAATGGTTTGATAGATTTTACAACTGAATGATATGTTTCACCAACTTCTGGAACGAAAGCAATTTGTTTGATTCTTTCTACAACACGATCGATGTTTTCTTGAATCACACCATTGATTTCTACACGTCCTGTTGTATCTAACTCAGTAATTGCAATAACTGTTTCAGTTTCTTTTTGCATTTCTTGAATTACTTTTCCTCCAGGTCCGATTACTGCTCCAATGAATTCTTTAGGAATTTCAATTACAACAACTTTTGGTGCATTTGGTTTCAATTGTGGACGAGGTGCTGGTAAAGTTTCTAATAATTTACCTAAAATGTGCTCACGACCTTCTTTTGCTTGTAACAAAGCTGTTTCCATGATTTCCATAGATAAACCTTGTACTTTAATATCCATTTGACAAGCTGTGATACCGTCTGCAGTTCCTGTTACTTTAAAGTCCATATCTCCTAAGTGATCTTCATCTCCTAAGATATCAGACAATACTGTAAATTTCCCTGATTTAGTATCTGTGATTAACCCCATTGCAATACCTGAAACTGGTTTCTTCATTTGTAAACCAGAGTCCATAATTGCTAATGTTCCTGCACAAACTGTTGCCATAGAAGAAGAACCGTTAGATTCTAATACTTCAGAAACAATACGAACTGTATAAGGACAATCGTCAGGTAACATTTGCGCTAAAGCACGTTGTGCTAAGTTTCCGTGACCAACTTCACGACGAGAAGTTCCTCTTAATGGACGAGCTTCACCTGTTGAGAATGGAGGGAAATTATAGTGTAAAAAGAATTTTTCGTCGAAGTTTGTTACAACTCCATCAACCATATTAGCATCTTTAGAAGAACCTAAAGTTACTGTAGCTAATGCTTGAGTTTCCCCACGTGTGAAGATTGCAGAACCATGAGTTGATGGTAAATAATCAACTTCTGTCCAAATTGGACGAATCGTTTTTGGATCACGTCCATCTAAACGAATTCCTTCGTTTAAGATTAATTGACGTACAGCTTCTTTTTGTACATCGTGGAAGTAAATGTGAGCAAAAGGAGTTACACGAGCTAACTCTTCTTCATCTCCTTCGTATTGAGCTAAGAAATCTGCTTCAACTTGAGCAAATTTATCACCTCTTTCGTGTTTATCAGATGGGTGTTTAGCGATATCATAAAATTTATCATATCCATAAGCCCATACTTTTTCGCGAATTTCTTCGTCGTGTGTTTCGTGGCTATATTCACGTTTTGGTAAAGATTTACCTACTTTCGCTGCTAAACTTTCTTGTGCTTCAATTTGTTTTTTAATCTCAGCATGAGCAAATTCAATTGCGTCTAACATTTCACGTTCAGAAATTTCGCTCATCTCCCCTTCTACCATTACAACAGAATCTTTAGAAGCACCAACCATAATGTCGATATCTGCTTGGTCTAATTGTTCTTTTGAAGGATTAATCATTAACTCACCATTCAAACGAATAACGCGAGCTTCTGAAATTAATGTGAAAGGAATATCTGTAATTGCAATGGCTGCTGATGCAGCTAAACCAGCTAAAGCTTCTGGCATTACATTTTTGTCGTAAGAAATAAGTGAGATCATGACCTGAACCTCAGCATGAAAGTCTTCTGGAAACATTGGGCGTAAAACACGGTCTACAAGACGCATTGTTAATACTTCATCATCTGATGGTTTTGCTTCTCTTCTGAAGAAATTCCCTGGGATGCGTCCTGCAGCGTAAAATTTTTCTCTATAATCTACTGTTAAAGGTAAAAAATCTACACCTGGATTTGCTTCTTTGTTTGCTACAACTGTAGCTAATAACATGGTGTCGCCCATGCGTACAACCACAGATCCGTCAGCTTGTTTTGCTAATTTCCCTGTTTCGATTGTAATTTCTCTTCCGTCTGAAAGAGTAATTTTTTCTGTGATCGCCTGTGGAATCATTCGTCTTCTTAGTATTTAATTCGTCTAAAGTTAAAGCCGTTTGCTTTAACTGCATTATATAAAGATAAATATCTTATTTTAATTTATAACAAAAAAAAAGGCAATTTCTACGTAATTGCCCTTTTATATTGTGTTTAAAATTACTTACGTAATCCTAATTCAGCGATAATCGCACGGTATCTTGTGATATCTTTTTTCTTTAAGTAGTTTAATAACGCTTTACGCTTACCAACTAACATAACTAATGATCTTTCTGTATTAAAATCTTTGTGATTTTTTTTCAAGTGACCAGTTAAGTGGTTAATTCTGTAAGTGAATAATGCGATTTGCCCTTCTGCAGATCCTGTATCTGTTGCAGATTTACCATGCTTTGCGAATAATTCGCTTTTTACTTCTGATGTTAAGTACATGCCAATATTATTTAATAATTATTATGTAATGAGGTGCAAATGTACAACTATTATATGAAATAATAAACTTTGTACAAAAATAAAAGTGACCGATTGGTTAATTCGGTCACTTTTTAAAAATTTGGTTTAGTTTGATTTAGATAGATAATAGAAAGTGATGTTTTAATTTCTACTAAATCAGATAGGTTTGTTAGTTGTAAAAGACTTGCTTTCACGATTTTTGGTTGGTAGGTTAAAAGTCGGCTTAGTTTTTTAATAAGTAATTAATAGGTTGGTTAATAATTATTAAAAATAGGTTTGGGTAGGTAAGATTAATCTTCTATAATTCGTATTTTTTTATTCGTGATAACTTTTATCGGATACACAATTTTTTCATTTTCTGTTTGTATTGTCATACATATATTATTAATTGCAATTATCACGCCTTTTGTCTCATCTTCTATGATTACTTTTTGTCCAATTTCAAAATTCCTATTTGTGTAAAACGACAATAATAATCTATAAATAATATCTTTAGAACCTAATCCAAATGCAATTGCCAATGTCAAAAATATTGATCCTAAAATTAATGACAGATTATTTGTAATTAGCTCTGTATTAACACCTGCTTGATTTAATGAAGTAATTATCGTAAAAATAAGGATGATATAAAAAATGATATTACTAATAATATTTGCTCCGTTTAAATCAATTGATTTAATTAAACTTCTTAAAAAAGTTTTGATATAGTTAGCCAAATAAAATCCTCCAGCAAATATTAACACTGCACTAAAAAATTGTGGCAGATAATCTACAATTCTTCCTATTTGGTTAGAAACGACTGTTAATCCAAAAATATCAGATCCTATAATAATGATTAACAAAATAATAAACAATCGTACAAATTGTAAAATAATCTTAGAAGGATCTATTTCAATAGAGGAGTTTTTCAACGCTTCACTGTTGTTTAAAGCATTTTTTAATTTATCTATCTTAGATAATTTTAATATGTACTTAGTCAATATTAGAATCAATCTTAGCAAGATATATGACAGGATAATGAATATAATACCTCCTACAACTTTAGGAAAAACGAGTACCATTTCTTGATATAAACTTTCTAACAAGCTAAAATTTAAACCTATATTCATATAATCTATTTATAGTTAACCTTCTTTATCTTTTTTGTTCGGTTTGTTAGTTGATTTTTTTCCGATTCCGAAGAAATTTCCAATTGTGCTTGGATATTTTACTGAAACCAAATCGGCTACCTCCAACGATAATTTTATTAAAGCAACATCATCCATAACTTTTTGTTTTATTGTTTCTGGAAGCTTTTCATTGGCTAGTATAGTCTTAAAAGGATTTTCCATTTTACAAAGCGTTATAAATTTTTAGTAAACGATTTTTTGCTCTATTCAATCTCATCTTAGTTGCACTTTCTCCAATCTCTAAAGTTTCTGAAATTTCTTTGATTGAAAATTCATCTTGATATTTCATGAGTAATATAGATTTCTCTTCGACATCCAACTCCTTTAGGGACTGCGTTAGTTTTTCGATTTTTAATTCAAAAATTTCTTTGTCATCAATAATTTCATCATTATAGTTATCAACCAAATCATCCGTTACCGAATAATTTTTTCTTTCTTCTTTTATCTTTCGTTGCACATGATTGACACAAAAATTATATGTAAAAGAATATAACCAAGTAGAGAATTTAGATTTTGATTGATATGTTTTCAGTTTTACAAACAACTTTACAAATATATCGTGCGTCATATCTTGTGCCTCAGCTTGATCCTCTACAAAACTCAAACATTTATTATATACCGTATGTGCATACCTATCATACAATATACCGAACAAATGCTGATTTTTTGTTTCGACAATCTTATACACCAAAATGTCATCTGCAATATTTTCTATAGAATCTTTTGACATTTTAACTGCTTACATTTAATATGACACACCTATTCTTATTTGGTCACTCATTTTTTTAGCTTTTTTTATCAAAAAAAATTAAATAATTTTAATTTAATCGAATATCTATTTAAAATACAATAATATACAAAAAAAAACCGACAAATAAAAATTTATCGGTTTTTTATGAATAATAATTAATTACGAATTATTTCTCCAAAACATCTAAGACATCTTGAAAACCTCCTCCATTAAAAATTTCGTCTACACCTTGCGCTTGCAAATATTGTGCAGCTTGACCTGAACGGTTACCGCTTCTACAAAAAACTACTATAGGTCTTGACATTGCTTTAAATTCCTCTACTCTTGTAGGAACTTCTCCTAATGGAATATTGATTGCATTTGGAACAAATCCATCTGTATCCAATTCAAAAGGCTCACGAACATCCACTAATGTTACATTAGCATTGTTTATTGCTTCAACTGTTGTCATTTTAATAATTCTATTTCTATTTTTTATCCAATCAATAATTTTGCCAAGCATCTTACCAAATTCTAATACGGTCTTTTGGTGCTTTGTACAATTTATCTCCTGGTTTTGTTTTAAACGCATCGTGGAACGCATCAATATTAACGATTGGTCCAAAAGAACGGTAATATCCAGGAGAATGTGGATCTGTTTTCACTTGATTTACTAAAGCTTCGTCAGTCGCTTTTGTTCTCCAAATAGTTGCCCAAGATAAGAAGAAACGTTGTTGCGGAGTATATCCATCTATGTTTCCGTAAGTTCCTTTATCTTTTAAATACATTTGCAAAGCATCAAAAGCAACAGAAGCTCCTCCTAAATCTCCAATATTTTCTCCAGATGTAAAAATTCCATTTACATGTGTTCCTGCTACTGGTTCGTAAGCATCATATTGTCTTGCTAAAGCACCTGTTGCTGCTTTAAATTTTTCTTCATCTTGAGGTGTCCACCAGTTCACTAAATTTCCATCTCCGTCAAATTTAGCTCCCGAATCATCAAATCCATGAGAAATTTCGTGACCAATAACTGCTCCAATTCCTCCAAAGTTTACAGCTGCATCTGCTCTATAATCATAGAATGGTGCTTGTAAAATTGCTGCTGGGAATACAATTTCGTTATTTGTTGGATTAAAATAAGCATTAACTGTTTGTGGAGACATTCCCCAACGTGTTTTATCTACTGGTTTTCCAAAATCTTTCAAATTATCTTGGAATCTCCATTGACTGTAAGCTAAATTATTTTCAATTAAAGATCCTCCATTTTTAATTGATTTAACTTTAAATCCTGAATAATCTTTCCATTTATCAGGGTAACCAATTTTAACCGTAAATTTATTTAACTTTTCAATTGCTTTTACTTTTGTATCCTTTGACATCCACTCTAAATTATTGATGTGCATATCAAACGATTTAAATAAATAACTAATCAATTCTTGCGCTTTTGCTTTTGCCTCTGGTGGAAAATTATCTTTCACATAAATTTGTCCTAATAACTCACCAACTGTTCCATTTACATAAGCCAAACCTCTTTTATCTAAAGCTCTTTGTTCTTTTTGACCAGATAATTTTTTACCATAGAAGTCAAAATTAATTTTTTCTAATTCAGTTGTAGAAGAATTAGAAAAAGAATCAATCAATTTGAATTTCAAATAATCTTTGATGATTGGTAAATTCTCTTGATTTATGATTTTATCTAAATTTTTGTAATAATCTAATTCACGGATGATTACTTTGTCAGGATTAATTCCGAAAGACTTTACAAACTTCACTACATCAACATTCTTAGAAAAAGCTCCTGCTTCCGATAATGTTACTAAATTATAAGATTTATTTGGATCACGGCTTTCTTCAACAGTTTTGATATATTTTGCCATCATTTTCTCGAAAGCAACAATTTTTGGTCCTTTTAAATCACGAGTTTTAGATCCTGTAAAAGGAAAAACTTGATCGATATATTGATTTAAGTTAGCTAAAGTTTCAGTATTTTTGGCATCCTCTTTTTGGTAATATGTTTTACCTAAAGTTAATCCAACACTTCCTAAATAAACAGCATTTTGCGTACTATTTTTCATATCAGTATAAACAGAAACACCATAAAATGGATTCTCTCCAATTGGAGTAACTTCTGTTAAATACGCTTGTAAATCTGTCAAATTTTTGATTGCATCAATTTGCTTAAAATATTTCTGAATTGGAGCAATTCCTGTTTTATTTCTAGCTTCCATGTTTGTGTAAGCTGAGTATAAGTCAGAAATTTTTTGTTCATTAGAATCTTGAGCATATTTATTATTCAATAAATCTTTTACCAATTTCAAAGAAACCTTATCTGTATTCTCTCTCAATTCATCGAAACTTCCCCATCTTGCTCTATCAGATGGAATTTCTGTAATTTTCATCCAATTACCATTTACATAATTATATAAATCATCTTGTGGACGAACAGACTTATCCATATAATTTGGATTAAAAGCCTGATATGATTCTTGCGCAATTGCTAAAACAGAAGTACATGCAAATGCAGCAACAAATAGTTGTTTTTTCATATTTCTACTAAGTATTTTTGATATGATATGTCGAAATTAATACGACCTTTGTTACAAATTTACTAAATAAAGTATTAATTATTCGTGCAATTTTTGACACTTTTGAAGAGGAAGATTAACATTTTTAAAACTTTCAAACCAAAACTCTTTATCATTTAAGATATTTTATATTGTAAAAAGCTTATTAAAACAGAAAATTTTTCTATATATATCATTCCATATTTATATATTTAACAAAAAACAATCGATTTCTTTATTAATATCTAAATATTATTTTACTATATCCATATTCAATAGAAAATCTTTAAATTTGGAACCAAACAAAAGTAACTTTTTAAGATGGAAACCAATACGATTTTGATCACCGGCGCTTTAGGACAAATTGGTTCTGAATTGGCTGAGAAATTAAAAACCATTCATGGAAAAAATAATGTAATTATTTCTGATATACGTGATCCTAAAGATGTTGATTACGACGGAATTTACGAAGTAATTGACGTAATGGATGCTGATCGAATAAAAGAAGTCATTGCAAAACACAATATTAAAACTGTTTATCATTTAGCGGCTCTACTTTCTGGTACAGCTGAAAAAAATCCAATGTTTGGTTGGAAATTAAACATGGACACTTTGCTTACTTTCCTTGAATTAGCGAAAGATAAAGTAATCGATAAAATCTTTTGGCCTTCTTCTATTGGTGTTTTTGGTCCAGATACACCAAAAGACAATACACCACAAAATACAATTCAAACTCCTTCTACAGTTTATGGCATTTCCAAATTGTCAGGAGAATATTGGTGCAAATGGTACCAACAAAATCATAATGTAGACGTTCGTTCTGTTCGCTTTCCTGGTCTTATTTCTTGGAAAACTCCTGCTGGAGGTGGAACTACAGATTATGCAGTTGATATTTATTACAAAGCAATTGAAGATGGAAAATATACTTCTTTCTTGAAAGAAGGAACTTATTTACCAATGTTGTATATGGATGATGCAATAAATGCCATTATTGAATTAATGTCTGCTGATCCAAAACAATTAGGTGAATTTAAATCTTATAATTTAGGAGGTTTAAGCTTCGCACCAGAACATTTAGCAGCAGAAATCAAAAAACATATTCCAAATTTCACAATCGATTATGCACCAGATTTCCGTCAAGCTATTGCAGATTCTTGGCCGTCTTCTATCGATGATTCTGTTGCAAAAGCAGATTGGGGATTTGAACCAAAATTTGATATCGATAAAATGACAACTACAATGTTAGACAATTTGAAAATAAAATTAGGTAAAGCTTAATTTTTTCTTACAATACAATATTTTAGGAATGCTCTTTGATAATTTTTGGTTAAAAAACCACAAAATATGTCAGGAGCATTTTCTAATTTAAAAAATATCGTCCATCTACTAAAATCTGTTAATTTAGAGCAATTAAATAAAATTTCTCAAAAAGTAGATTTACCTCTTTTAATGGAAAACTTTTCTAAACTTGATGATAAACAACTTCAAGGAATGATGAAAATGTTAAATCCAAATAAAAAACACAAAGAACTTCCTCCAATTGATGGTGATTTCTACGATGTTTTTCACACTTTAACTCCAGAACAGCGTGAATTACAATTAAAAGTAAGAGCTTTTATGGAAAAAGAAGTTAAACCAATTGTTAATGATTATTGGCTTCGCGATCAATTTCCTTTTGAATTAATTCCAAAATTTAAAGAACTCAACATTTGTGGCGTCACTTATGATGGTTATGGTTGTCCAAATTTACCTTTTATTATGGAAGGCGTTTTGGCTATGGAAATGGCTCGTGTAGATGCTTCGATTGCAACTTTTTTTGGCGTACAATCTGGTTTGTCTATGGGATCAATTTATATGTGTGGATCGGAAGAACAAAAAGCAAAATGGTTACCACAAATGCAAAAATTTGATAAAGTTGGAGCTTTTGGATTAACTGAACCCGAAGTTGGTTCTGGTGCGGCAGGAGGTTTAACAACAACGTGTAAAAAAACAGAAGAAGGTTGGATTTTAAACGGTCAAAAGAAATGGATTGGAAATGCGACTTTTGCAGATTTAGTGATTATTTGGGCAAGGGATTTAGATGATGGTGAAGTAAAAGGTTTTATTGTCGAGAATAATAATCCTGGCTTTTCTGTAGAAAAAATTAAAGGAAAAATGGCTTTACGAATTGTTCAGAATGGCTTGATTACTCTGAAAGATTGTTTAATTACAGAAGAAAATCGTTTACAAAATGCTAATTCATTTAAAGACACGGCAAAAGTATTGCGAATGACGAGAGCTGGAGTTGCTTGGATGGCAACTGGATGCGCTCGTGGAGCATATGAAAGCGCTTTGGATTACACTCGAAATCGAAAACAATTTGGAAAACCAATTGCTTCTTTTCAAATGATACAAGGACATTTGGTAGAAATGTTATCTAATTTAACAGCAATGCAAACTTTAGTTTTTCGCTTATCTGAAATGCAAGACGAGGGAATTTTACTAGACGAACACGCATCTTTAGCTAAAGTTTTTTGTACAATGAGAACACGCGATGTCGTTTCACGAGCACGAGAAGTAATGGGCGGAAATGGAATATTATTAGAGCATGACGTCGCTCGTTTTGTTGCCGACTCCGAAGCCATTTACAGCTACGAAGGCACAAAAGAAATCAATTCGCTTATTGTAGGTCGATCTATCACAGGATTTAGCGCGTTTGTATAAATAAAATTTAAAAATCCCAATAAATTAATTTATTGGGATTTTTTATCTACTTTTTGTTCTCCAAAAAAGTTTCAAAAGCTTTTTCGAATTCTTCTAATGTGATTAAATGTGTCATTTCAGCATCAAAAATCTGTTCGATATTTCCGTTTTGTTTTTGAAGATTTTCTACAAATTCAATCTGAAATTTTGGTTCGATCACATCATCTTTTAATCCTGTAAAAATTAAATTTGATTTTGTTGGAACTCCTTTTAATAATTGTTCTGGCAAAAAAGGTTTTAAACGTTCTACCGCTATTACAGCAGGATTAAACATCAAAACTGGAACATTTAACAATAATCCCAAATAATAACTTATCATTCCGCCTAAACTTGTCCCTGCAATAAATTCGATTGGTTCCTTTGTAAAATGTTCAATCAAATCTTGAATCAAAGTTGGAGCATTATCGTAATCAATTGATGGTGCATAACATTCTCCCAAAGAATCTAAATATTCTCTCTTTTCATCTGTTACAAAACCTTGGTAGCCGTGTAAGTATGCAAATTTCATTTGTTTAAAATTTTAATAATTTGATACTGAAAACTTTCAGTAGTTAATGTAAAAATACTAAAAAACCCTTTCAGAAAATTTCAGAAAGGGTTAAAGTTATATAAAAAAATCTTTTTAGTTTACTGATTCAGTTTCCTCTACAGATTCTTCTTTTTGAGTATTTGGTAATTCTCCTTTGAACAAGAACGAAATAATTTCTTTGTTCACTGTGTCTAACATTCTTTGGAAGATATGGAAAGACTCTTGTTTGTAAACAACCAATGGATCTTTTTGTTCGTAAACCGCATTTTGAGACGTTTTACGTAAGTCATCAACATCACGTAAATGCTCTTTCCAGTTATCATCAATCAAACTTAATACAACTGATTTTTCGAAATCTTTTATTAAAGTTTTACCTTGAGATTCGTATGCTTCTTTCAAATCACAAACAACTGTCATTTGACGAATTCCGTCTGTAAATGGTACTTGAATACGAGAGAACATATGTCCTTGATTCTCGAAAACATTCGAAATTACTGGGAAAGCTGTTTCTGCAACATATTTCATACGTGCTTTGTAATCTTCAATTGCTGCGTCGTACGTAATATTTGTTAAATCTTTGATTGATTTAGATCTAAATTCATCTTCAGTAACAGGAGTTCCCATTGTAAAGAATTTAATTAAATCTAATTCATATTGATCAAAATCTTCGAAATCTTTGTTAGATTTTACAACAGAAGCCGCAACATCATAAATCATATTTGCAATATCAACTTCCAAACGATCTCCGAACAATGCATTGTGACGACGTTTGTAAATTACTTCACGTTGTTTATTCATTACATCATCATACTCTAACAAACGTTTACGAATACCGAAGTTATTTTCTTCTACTTTTTTCTGTGCACGCTCGATAGATTTTGTAATCATAGAATGTTCAATCACATCACCATCTTTGTGTCCCATACGGTCCATTAATTTTGCAATTCTTTCTGAACCGAATAAACGCATTAATGAATCTTCTAATGAAACGAAGAATTGAGATGATCCTGGATCTCCTTGACGACCAGCACGACCACGTAACTGACGGTCTACACGACGAGAATCGTGACGTTCAGTACCAATAATTGCTAAACCTCCAGATTCTTTTACTTCTTTCGTTAATTTAATATCGGTACCACGACCAGCCATATTCGTTGCAATTGTTACAGCTCCTGGTTTACCAGCTTCTGTTACAATATCAGCCTCGCTTTTGTGTAATTTTGCATTTAAAACATTGTGATTAATTCCACGTAATTTTAATGCTTTTGATAATAACTCAGAAATCTCAACATTAGTTGTTCCAACTAAAACTGGACGTTTGTCATCTTGAGATAAACGAACAATTTCCTCGATTACTGCTTTATATTTTTCACGATTTGTTTTGAAAACAATATCGTTTTTATCGTTACGTAAAATTGGGCGGTTTGTTGGAATAGAAACAACATCTAATTTGTAAATTTCCCAGAACTCACCTGCCTCAGTTTCCGCTGTACCAGTCATACCTCCTAACTTATTGTACATACGGAAATAGTTTTGTAATGTAATTGTCGCAAACGTTTGTGTAGCTGCTTCAATTTTTACATTCTCTTTCGCTTCAATTGCTTGGTGCAATCCATCCGAATAACGACGACCATCCATAATACGACCTGTCGATTCGTCAACGATTTTTACTTCACCTTCAACCACAACATACTCGATATCTTTTTCGAATAATGTATATGCTTTTAACAATTGGCTTAAAGTATGGATACGCTCAGATTTGATTGAGAAATCACGGAAAAATTCTTCTTTCATTTGAAGAATTTCTTCTTTAGTTTTTCCTGAATTTTCAATTGCTCCAATATTTGTCGAAACATCTGGTAAAATGAAGAAATTCTCATCTTCCATTCCTTTAGACAAATACTCGATTCCTTTATCTGTTAAATCTGATTGATTTTGTTTTTCATCAATAACAAAGTATAAATGCTCGTCAACTTTTGGCATTTCACGGTTATTATCCTGAATAAAATGCGCTTCTGTTTTTTGTAATTGAGCACGAATACCATCTTGAGATAAGAATTTGATTAATGGTTTGTATTTTGGTAAACCACGGTAAACTTGGTATAATTTGAAACCACCTTCTTTTAAATCTCCTTGTTTGAATAATGTTTTTGCTTCGTTTAATGTTTTTCCTAACATCTCACGTTGCATTTGATATAAACGATCAATTTTTGGTCTTAATACATCAAATTCGTGACGATCTCCTTGTGGAACTGGACCAGAAATAATCAATGGTGTACGAGCATCATCAATTAAAACTGAATCGACCTCATCGACAATCGCAAAATTTAATTCACGTTGTACCAAAGCATCTGGTGTATTTGCCATATTGTCACGTAAATAGTCGAAACCAAATTCGTTATTTGTTCCATAAACAATATCAGATGCATACGCATCGCGACGACCTGGAGAGTTTGGTTGGTGATTATCGATACAATCTACTGATAAACCATGAAAAGAGAAAATTGGACGCATCCACGCCATATCACGTTTTGCCAAGTAATCATTCACCGTTACTAAGTGAACTCCACGACCAGTTAGTGCATTTAAGTAAATAGGTAAAGTTGCAACCAACGTTTTACCTTCCCCTGTTTGCATCTCCGCAATACGACCTAAGTGTAAAGCGGTACCTCCAATAAACTGAACATCGTAATGAGACATATCCCATGTTACTTGACGACCTGCTGCATCCCAAGAGTTTTTCCAGATTGCAGTATTATCATCTTTAAGAGAAACGAAATCGTGTCCACGATTTACCAAAACTTTATCAAACTCAGAAGCTGTAACTTCTAACGTTTCGTTTTCAGTAAAACGTTTCCCTGTTTCGCGCATTACAGCAAAAGCTTCTGGTAAGATTTCTAATAAAATCTTCTCTTCTACTTCGTATGCTTCTTTATTGATTTTATCAATTTTAGCGTATAAATCTTCTTTTACACCAAAATCTTCTGTTTCCTCAACTTGTTTTTTTAACTCTTCAATTTGAGTTTTGAAATCTTTAGTCGCATCAGCTAATTTAGCTTTAAACTCTAAAGTTTGCCCTCTTAATTCATCAATTGATAATGAACTAAGCTTTTGACCAGCTTCATTCGCTAAGTCAACATATTTTCGTAATTCTTTTACATCTTTGGCATTCTTATCACCTAAGAAACCTTGTAAAATTTTGTTTAAAATATTCATATTTTTCTGCGTTCTTCGTCAAAATTAGCCACAATATATTTGAGACTAATTAAGATGCAAATATACGTTAACTATGTTAGTTATAGATTATAGAATCGAAAAAAGCCCCAATTTGGGCTTTTTTATTTTTAATATTCGTCCTCGTTCCAAAGGAAATCGTCGTCCGTTGGATAGTCAGCCCAAATTTCTTCAATGCTTTCGTAAGAATCTCCTTCATCCTCAATAGATTGTAAGTTTTCTACAACTTCCAAAGGTGCACCAGTACGAATTGCGTAATCAATTAATTCATCTTTTGTTGCTGGCCAAGGTGCATCACTTAAATAAGATGCTAATTCTAAAGTCCAATACATAGCTTATATTTTTTATTATTAGTAGAGACAATTAAACTCTAATTTATTTTCTAAAATTTGATTTTTTGCAAATCAAATAATCTGCCAAAGTCAAACTGTCAGTATTTATGTTAAAATTAAATTTTTTCGTTCTCTATATTTATTTAATTTTATGCCTAAATATAACGAAAATGGACACGAATATAACAAAATTATTTGCAATAAAATATCCAATTATTCAAGGTGGTATGATTTGGAATAGTGGTTGGCGATTAGCGTCAGCTGTAAGTAATGCTGGAGGACTAGGTTTAATAGGTGCTGGAAGCATGTATCCTGATGTTTTACGCGAGCATATAAAGAAGTGTAAAGCTGCTACAAATCATTCTTTTGGCGTTAATGTTCCAATGCTTTATCCGAATATTGAAGAAATTATGCAAATTATTGTGGAGGAAGGTGTAAAAGTTGTTTTTACTTCTGCCGGAAATCCAAAAACGTGGACAGAAACTTTAAAAAAAGAAGGAATAACTGTTGCACATGTTGTCAGTAGTGCCAAATTTGCATTAAAATCTCAAGATGCAGGAGTGGATGCTGTCGTGGCAGAAGGTTTTGAAGCTGGCGGACATAATGGCAGAGAAGAAACCACTACACTTTGTCTTATTCCGAATGTGAAACGTCAAATCGATATTCCATTAATTGCTGCTGGAGGAATTGGAACAGGTTCTCAAATTTTAGCAGCATTTGCATTAGGTGCAGATGGAGTACAAATTGGTTCTCGTTTTGCTGCAACTCAGGAATCTTCTGCTAATCAAGCTTTCAAAGATGTGATTGTAAATGCGCAAGAAGGTGACACGCAACTTACATTGAAAGAATTGGCTCCTGTTCGATTGATTAAAAATGAGTTTTATAATCAAGTTCAAGAAAAATATCAACAAGGCACAACCGCAGAAGATTTGAAAGAACTTTTGGGTAGAGGACGTTCTAAGAAAGGAATGTTTGAAGGCGATTTGGTAAATGGAGAATTAGAAATTGGTCAAGTTTCGTCATTAATCGATTCTATTCCGACAGTTGCAGAAGTTTTCGACGATTTATTAGTAGATTATCAAGTTGCAAAAGATAAATTAATTCGATTATAATCATCGTTCAGTTTTAAACACTATAAAAAAGCTGTCAAAAATTTTTGACAGCTTTTCGTTTTATAATCTTCCTTGTTCTTTTAATTTCCAATAACGCATTAGTCCATTAACAGACATCCAGCATGGATTGGCATATTCATACACCTGAATTTGATCTTCTGTTAAACCTAAGTCTTTATAGTTTTTTGTGACATAATCGACAAAAACAGGGACAATTTCTTCGGTCGGAATTTTATCATCATACATCGGTTTGATATAATTTGACCAATCATCTAAAGCTTTTTCTAATTGATCAAAATGATTTTCTAAATCTTCGTGATAACCATAATGCGTCGGATAAATTCCTTTTGCATTAATTTTTCTCAATTTAGCAATCGATTCTTTCCACAATTCAATATTAATATCTGGCGGCGGACAAGGAGGCGAAACAGGTCCATTTTCTATCTTCACCCCCGCTACATCACCTGTAAAAATAACATCGTCCAACACATAAGCATTGTGATGAACAGCATGTCCAGGCGTATAAACAGTCTGAAAAACAGCATCACCAAACTCCACACTTTGTCCATCTGCCAAACCAACCAAATATTCTTCGTCAATTGGTTTCATTTCTCCCCACAAACGATCCATATCGTCACCATAAATCATTTTTGCAGATTCCCACAATTTCTCAGGATTTTTCAGATGCGGTAAACCAATCGGATTTAAAAAAATTGTTGCGCCATGTTCTGTAAATTTCCATGCAGCACCAGCGTGATCAAAATGAATATGTGTAATTAATATGTTTTCAATATCGATTACCCGCCAACCTAAAGCTTCTATTCCTGTTTTCAGATTTTCGAAAGTGGAGTATGGGCCCGGATCGACTAAAACCGGTCCCTGTTCTGTTTCGATTAAATAAGTTGCGATAGCTTCCTTTTCATTTTGAAAATTCAGGTCTATTGTATGTATTTTTGGCATGCTATAATATTTCTTCTATGGTATATTTTATTCCATTAAATTCTATTTTATCGCCGGCTCGTTTTCCAACCAACGCTTCAAAAATAGGTGCTTGTGTACTAATTCCTACAAACTTTTTATTTTCCCATTCGAAATCTTTGAAAGATAAACCAATGACAAAATTAACTTTGTCAGTCAAAAACAACATTTCCTTCCGTTATTTCATCAATCAACTCAGGGCGAAGTACTCTGAAGTTATTTAAATCTTCTGTTGCTTGATTAATTCTTATTTGTAAATTTCTGGCGGAATCTGTCGACTGACTTTGTTGTGCAAAATCATCAAGCTCTAAACTCGATTCTTCATCTAAATCAGCACTTTCAGTATAAATTCGCTCCGATTCTTTTAAGGCGTTTATTTCATCTTGTTTAAGTTGAATAAGATGCTGAATGACATCTTTTCTGATATGTTTTTTATTCATTTTTGTAGTTTTAAGTTTAGATAAACTTACAAAAAATAAAAAACTCCTGAACTATTCATTCAAGAGTTTTTTACTACTATATTTAATTATCCTGATGTTATTGAGCGAAGCTATAGCGTGCACCTCCCGGACTGAAAATAGATAACATTCTACTTTTTTGTCCTTCAGAGAACATATATAATCCTCTATCGTCACTATAATCCATATAATTCATGGTCATTTCGACAGGAGATCCTGAACATGTACTATAATGAGGGTATGCAGGGACACCATAGTTTGGTGCATTATGATAAGGCGTATCGTTCACATAATCTGTTAGACATCCACCACCATCTCCCCAAATGTGACGTAAATTCATCCAGTGCCCAACTTCATGAGTAGCTGTTCTCCCTAAATTGAACGGGTAAGTTGCTGTTCCTGTATTTCCAAAATATCTTGAATCAATTACCACTCCGTCTGTTGCAGAACTACCCCCGGGAAATTGTGCATAACCCAGAATACCACTTCCGATTGTACAAACCCATAAATTAAGTTTTGTTGTAGGGGAAGTTGGCAGAATTCCTGTACTTTTCTTCATGGCATCATTTGTTCCCCAAGAAGTTTTTGTTGTTTGTTTTCTGTTCACCGTTTCTAATTCAAATTTAATCCCAACATTTGCTTTTACATTTGAAAACAAAGCGGGTACCTGTGAAAAATCAGCATTCTGTGCATTGAAATCTTTATTTAAAACATCAATTTGAGATTGAATCTGAGCTAAAGAAATATTTTCAGCGGCCGTTTTATACAAAACATTTACAACAACAGGGATAACAATAGTTCCATTGACTAGTTTTCCTTGCATTTTTTCAAAGTTTTGGGCATGGGCTTCAATATCTGCCATTTTTGAGGCCAGATTAGGATTTTCTGATAGCTGTAATTTTAAAACTTCATCAGAAGCGCACGTTCGACTTGCAACTTTTTGATTAGCAGATTCTGCTTGAGGATCCATTTCGTTTTTAGTGTCATCACTACAAGCTGTGAATACAGCAAGTGTAGCTAATGTAAAGATAAGTTTGTTCATATTATTGTTATTTAATTAGTGTTATTTAATTAGTGTCTACTAAAAATACAATAATATTTATTAAAAACATGAATAAAATCATATTTTAACAATAGAAACAATTACAGGTACATAATAGTTTGCAAGAATGGAAGTTAAATTGAAAAAATATCACATCTGATTTTATGGAAGAATTTCATTGATTTCATCCTCCAGTTCATATTTGGTCATGGCTTGATCATGAAAAACAACTTTTTCTCCTTTATTGTAAATAATTGTAACAGGAATATTTCCACCCCACTTGGAATCGAAAGAAGGAATCCATTCATTCATCCGCTTGGTGTCATCCAGTAAAACAACTTCTGTATTGATGTGATAATCTGTTATAAATTTCTTTACTTTATCCAATACTTTTGGTCGATCCAAAGATACCAACAGCATTTTGAAATTGGGATTGTCTTTGTATTTTTCATTAATTTCCATAAATGCAGGAATTTCTTCAACGCAAGGAGCACACCATGTTGCCCAAAAATTAACGACAACAACTTGATCTTTATAAGTTGTGATTTTTTCGTGTAAAGCTTCATATTTTACAGTTTCCACAGATTGTGCATTTACAGTAGAAAAAGCCAAAATTCCCATTAAACCAAGGAAAGAAAATAGTTTCATATTTACTTTTTAAAAATATTTGTTCAAATGTAATAGAACAAGAATCAATCCAAGCTATTTTTCTCGAAATTTTGTTGAATAGAATATTAAACCGATTTTTGTAAAAAAATAATCAATTTGTTTTCAAAAGAAGATGCTTATCGTATAAAAAAGGATTTTTGGATTTCGTATGGAACGTATATGAAATTGCAGATGAATGCCGAAGGAACGCGTATTAATTGGATAAATTACAAAACGGATATAAAAGGTGTTTATTTTAGAACGGATGTCGAACGCAAGTTTGCAGAGGTTTCGATTGAAATTTCGCATCCAGATCCGTCAGTTCAACTGATGATCTATGAACAGTTTGAGGAATATGAAAATGTTTTGGAAAATTATCTTGGCGAAAAATGGATTTGGACAAAAGAAGATTATGACGAAGACGGAAAAATGATTTCGACAATAAAAATACGTTTAGAAAACATTAGTATTTTTAGAGAAACCGATTGGCCGCAAATTATTCCGTTCCTAAAAGATCGAATGATTAATTTGGATGAATTTTGGTGCGATCACAAAGATAGTTTTGAGATTTTTAAAGAATTATAAAGCAAAAGAAGCTCAATATTGAGCTTCTTTTTTATTTCATTTTAAGCAATTTCGCACGTAAAATTCTCGATTTCTAACAATTCATTCGTTTCTTCCAAAACTTCGTTTCGTTGTTCTTGAGACAAATTTAATGAATCTAAAAACTTATTATTTTGTTTTAAATCTTTCACCAAAATACATTCTTTTGACAAAAGAACTTTTTCTTGCTCTGGCGTCAAAGTCGTTAAACATGTAATTGGATACAAAGCCGCATTATCAACCAAATATTTGATACTATTTGTTTCTGGATAATCCCAAGAAATTAATCCAATTCCATAATAATTTGCAAAATCTATACTATCAGTTGTCAAATAAGCATTTGTTACCAAGAAACCTTTTGTTGGTTTCATATCTCGTCCAAAAAAATGATACGTATGACCTTCTACATCTTTCATTCGTGATAAAAAATACATCGGTGTTGTCACCGAAATTTTGGCATCTTCGTCATTTCTAAATTTACATTCGCAAAAAAGTAACTGATCACCTTTAGAAGCCACCACATCTATTTCGTGCGTTACCGCATTTCCTTGTACAATTTCTGAATGCAAAGATTGATATCCTGCCGCTTGCATCACTTTTCCAATCCACTTTTCGAAATAGTATCCTTCTGGTCCCAAATCTCGCAAAGCTCTTTTCAAGCTATAACGCGCCGCATACGAATTTCTATAATTTTTGAGATGGGCAAAAGCAATTTTATACAATTCTCTTGTCGGAATACCCTCGTAAAGATCTTTCGAAACTAATTCGAAAACTTCTTCAACTTCCTCTTTTTTTGCGCCAGATTTCGTTAATGAACGTTTTAAAGCTTTTGGATTATATGGAATTAACTCACCTGAGTTTTTCTTTACTAACATATTTTAAGGTTGAATTTTATTCTTAACGAATTTAAATAATTCTGATTAAAAATCCTTAAAAGTTTAAATTCTAAATAAAGGTTATCTTTGCAAAGCTTTAAAATCAACATATGAAATTAGAAACATTTTTACAAGAAAGAAGTGGCAACCAATGTGAGTTGACAGGATTTACAGAGGATTTAGCTATTTATGAAGTGAATCCTGATGCAAGTAGTAATCCTGATCGAAATGTTTACATTACACAAAAATGTATCAACCAAATTGAAAAGAAAGAGGAATTAGATGCTTCTTTTTGGGAATCATTTTTACTTTCTTCTATGTGGAGCGAAGTTCCTGCCGTACAAGTGCTTTCTTGGCGAATGCTAAATCGCTTTAGAAACGAATCTTGGGCTGCTGATGCTTTAGACATGATGTATTTAGATGACGAAAATATGGAGTGGGCAAAAGCTTCTGGCGATCACGAAGGTGACGGAAGTGTGGATTTGCACAAAGATAGCAATGGAAATATTTTGGTGAATGGAGATACGGTGACATTGATTAAAGATTTGGATGTAAAAGGTTCTTCTATCAATGCAAAAATTGGAACTGCTGTTCGAAACATTCGTTTAGTTCATGATAATACCGAACAAATTGAAGGAAAAGTTGACGGACAATTAATCGTTATTTTAACGAAATTCGTGAAAAAACAAGCATAAAAAAATCCACTCAGTTGAGTGGATTTTTTGTTTTTATCTAAAATTTACTTTTCTATTTCTTTCAAGTTTTCCATTTTCTTTGTTGCAAGAAAACCTTTGATATCTTCGAAATGTTCTTTGACACGTTTATTTCCAAATTCGAAAACTTTCTCTGCCAATCCATCTAGGAAATCACGATCGTGAGAAACTAAAATTACTGTTCCTTCAAATTCTTTCAACGCATCTTTGATAATATCCTTTGTTTTCATATCCAAGTGATTTGTTGGCTCATCTAAAATCAAGACATTATAAGGTTCTAACAACAATTTTACCATTGCCAAACGTGTTTTTTCTCCTCCAGAAAGCACTTTTACTTTCTTATCGATATCATCACCTTTGAACATGAATGCACCCAAAATATTTTTAATTTGTGTTCTGATATCACCTTCTGCAATGCGATCTACAGTTTCGAAAATAGTTAAATCTTCATCTAATAAAGCAGCTTGATTTTGAGCAAAATATCCGATTTGTGCATTATGACCAATTTCTAATTTTCCTTCAAAATCAATTTCATTCATAATCGCTTTAATCATTGTTGATTTTCCTTCACCATTTTTCCCAACCAACGCCACTTTTTGTCCTCGTTCGATGACCATATTTGCATCCTTAAACACAATATGATCACCATACGATTTATCTAAATTTTCGACTACAACAGGATATTGCCCAGAACGTGCAGCCGCAGGGAATTTCAATTTCAAAGCTGAAGTATCAACCTCATCAACCTCGATAATATCTAACTTTTCTAACATACGAACGCGTGATTGTACTTGTTCTGTTTTAGAGAAAGTTCCGCGAAAACGTTCGATAAATAATTTATTTTCGGCTATGAATTTTTGTTGCTCATCATAAGCTTTTTGCTGATGAATTCTACGATCTTGACGCAACACTAAATAGTCAGAATATTTGGCTTTGTAATCATAAATTCGTCCCATTGTAACTTCAATAGTGCGATTTGTAATATTATCGACAAACGTGCGGTCGTGCGAAATCACCATAACAGCTTTGGCTTGATTTTTCAAGAAATCCTCTAACCATTGAATTGATTCGATATCCAAGTGGTTTGTAGGCTCATCTAATAAAATCAAATCAGGTTTACGCAAAAGAATTTTAGCCAATTCGATTCGCATACGCCAACCTCCCGAAAACTCAGAAGTTGATCGATCCAAATCTTCTTGCGCAAATCCCATTCCTTTCAAAACCTTTTCCACTTCGGCTTCGTAATTTACTTCTTCTATCGAATAAAATTTTTCACTGACTTCCGAAACGCGTTCGATTAGCTTCATATAATCATCACTTTCGTAATCAGTTCGTACAGTTAATTGCTCATTTAATTCATCAATTTCATTCTTCATTGATAAATATTCAGCAAAAGCTTTTGACGTTTCTTCGCGAACAGAACAATTATCTTCGGTTAACAAATGTTGCGGCAAATATGCAATTACCGCATCTTTTGGTGCTGAAATATTTCCCAAAGAAGGTTTATTGATTCCTGCAACAATCTTAAGTAAAGTAGATTTTCCTGCACCATTTTTACCCATTAAGGCAATTTTGTCATTTTCATTTATCACAAAACTAACTCCACTAAACAACGTTGAAGAACCGAATTGAACGGCAATATCATTAACTGTAATCATAAATTTTATCGAATAATTGCGGCAAAGATAATCTTTTTCAACCGAGATCAAATCAATAAAAAAGCTTGAGATTATCTCGAGCTTTTATATATTGTAAAGAATTTCTTAAACCGTTAAATCTTCGCCAATTTCTAATAAAATCAATTGAATATGACGCGAAAAGAAAATAGATTTCGCTTCTGCTTTATCAATTTTAATTGGTGGAAAAGTATCATAATGATAACCCAAAACCTTAGTTGCTTGCACATATTCTGCCGCAATAGAAGCACTTTTTGCCCCCATCGTAAAATTATCTCCGATTGGTAAAATTGCTAAATCAAGTTGTCCAATTGTATCCGGAATCAACTTCATTTCGTATGTCAAAGCTGTATCACCAGCGATGTAAACTCGCTTTCCTTCACTTTCGATAATGTAACCATTTGGATCTCCTCCATATGTTCCATCAGCAAATGAACTCGAATGAAATGCAATTGTAGATTGAATCGAACCAAAATCAAAACTAAATTTACCACCTGTATTCATTCCGTGTGCTTTTAAACCTCTTTCCGAATAATAAGAAGCAATTTCTGCATTCGAAATAATCAAAGCTCCTGTACGTTTTGCCAATTCTTCCACATCATACACATGATCTTGATGCGCATGCGTAATAACAATATAATCCGCTTTTAAACTTTCGAAATCGATATTCTTTGCTAATTCATTTGGTGTAATAAATGGATCAACAATAATGTGTTTACCGTTTGCTTCAATCGCAAGCGAGGCATGTCCTAAATATTGAATTTTCATTATATATTTTTTTGTGATTAACGAATTAAAGTATCAATAAAATCGAAACCGATTAAACTATATCCTAATAATACAGCGAAAAATAAAGCTAACATTGCTACTTGTTTCAAGAATGGATCGAAATCTTTAGGATCTTTTACTGCAAAAATTTGACGACGAATGGCGTTCGCAAAAAAGATTAAAATTAAAAATACAAAACCAGATAATTTACCTTGTTTAAGTGGTGACATCGTTACATATAATGCGCTTAATGCGAACGGAATCGTCATTAAAGCCATTTGGTAATATTTACTTTTTTGAAAACCTAATTTTGATGCAACAGTAATTTTATTGTTTTTGACATCATTTTTCACATCTCGCATATTGTTCAAATTTAGCACTGCTACACTCCAACATCCCATCGAAGCTGCAGGTAATAAAATTTGCCATTGAAAAACTTTAGAATATAAAAATTCTCCACCAGCAACAGCTAAAATCCCAAAGAATAAGAACACAAAAACATCACCTAAACCAATATATCCGTATGGTTTTTTTCCCATTGTATAAGCCATTGCTGCAAAAATAGACGCAACTCCCAGTCCAAGAAAAATGTAAATATATTTCATATCATTTGGATAAAAAGATACATACAACAATGCTGAAACGCAAGCTAAAGAAATTGCAACCATAATTCCAATAGCTATTTTCATTTGGTTTTGAGTTATCAATCCAGATGCTACAGCACGCTGCTCTCCTACTCTATTTGCGTCCGTTCCTTTTACCGCATCGCCATAATCATTCGCGAAATTTGATAAAATTTGGAAAGCCAAAGTTGTTAAAAGAGATAAGAAAAATATATCATTTCGAAAAATTCCTTCTGATTTTGCAATAAATCCAGCCAATAATAATCCACTCAAAGAAAGTGGTAATGTGCGAAGCCTTGCGGCTAATATCCATTTTTTCATACTGAACAAAGATAATGAAGATTTTACTTTTTTTATCATCTAAAATTGAAGTAATATTGCATAGAATTTATCTATTTCAACTACTAAAATGCCTCGTAAAAAGAAAACACAACAATCTATTTTTAGTACATTAAAAAAAATCAAACTTTCGACTTATGTGATTAGTTTACTGATTTTGTGCGTTGTTTATTTTACATATCGTTATCGTCATGGTATTCATTACTATTTTTCGGTTGTAGAAAAATCGTTGAAAGGCGAAAAATTGGTTGATGGTAAAGTCACAAAATTTGATATCCGAAATATTGAGGTGATGGATAAATATTATCTCAAAACTTTTGGTGTTGATGTTTCGCATTATCAAGGAAAAATTGATTGGACGAAAATGCATACGATTTACAATTTATATCCGATAAATTTTGCTTTTATCCGTTCTACAATGGGAACTTCGTCTATTGATGAGACTTTTGAGGATAATTGGGAAGGTGCAAAAGAAAATAATATTTTGCGTGGTGCTTATCATTTTTATCGTCAAGATGAAAACTCTACTTTACAAGCACAAAATTTTATTGCAAAAGTAAAATTAGAAAATGGTGATTTGCCTCCAGTTTTGGATATTGAAACCTTACCGAAAACACAATCCATGGATCGTTTAGTCGAAGGAATCAAGAATTGGTGCAAAATTGTTGAAGAGCATTACGATATCAAACCGATTATTTATACATCAGATAAATATTTTGAAGATTATTTACAAGATCATTTTGATGGTTATATTATTTGGATTGCCAATTACAATTTTTGGGTACAAGAAATGAAAGGGCATTGGGATTTTTGGCAATTTACCGAAAAAGCAACCATAGATGGTGTAAAACGTTATAAAGTTGATGTGAATATCTACAACGGGACCATTGATGATTTAGAAGGTTTGACGCTTTAGAAAATTAATGAATCAATTTTACAGCTCCTTTTTCATCATAAATCAATGTATCTTTTCTTATCATTAAAATAGTATTTTCTTCAATTATAGGGTAAAAATAACAATACTCGCAATCTTCATCAGGTATCATTATACTGTCTGAGTATGATTTATTTTTATTAATTTCTACCTGTTGTGCATTTTGATTAATAA